>NZ_JBEEAC010000070.1:0-3125 GCF_040120695.1 Plantactinospora sp. B6F1
CGGTCCCAGCCGGCGGGCGGGCCGGCCCAGCGGTCCCAGCCGGCGGGCGGGCCGGCCCAGCGGTCCCAGCCGGCGGGCGGGCCGGCCCAGCGGTCCCAGCCGGCGGGCGGGCCGGCCCAGCGGTCCCGGGCGGCGAGCAGCCGGTGGCGCAGCGCCGGACCCGGCGCCGGTACCGGTACGCCCCGCTCGGCGAGGGCGCGCAGCGGCGCGGCCGCGGCGAGGTGCAGGGTGATCGTGGTGAAGACGTCGGCCAGCTCGCCGGGGTCCGCGACCCACATCCGCTCGTCCCGCAGCGCCGGCCCGGACCGCCGGGCCAACCGGGCACCGTCGTTGTCCTTGTAGAGCAGCCGGAGCCCGCCACCGGGGGAGGTGTCGTCGGGCGGGTCGAGGACCAGGTGGATGTTCTGCTGGTGCGCCTCGAGCGCGATGCCGTGCCGCAGCCAGAGATAGCCGTGCCAGTCGACCAGCAGGTCCAGGTAGGACTCCAGCAGCGGGCGCGGGTCCGGCCCGCCCACCCGCTGCGCGACGGTCCCGCCGGCCGGGTCCTCGGCGGCCAGCGCGGCGACCGGGACCACCGCCCGCCCGACAAGCCCGGCCGGGAAGCGGCGGACCAGGAAGGACCGGACCGGGTCGCCGGCATGGCCGTGGCAGCTCTCGTCGGCGTGCAGGATCCGGCCCGCGAACGCCGGCTCGGCGGCGGCGATCCGGGCCAGCAACCGGTGCAGTTCCGCGCCGTCGACCAGGGTGCCCGGGGCGATGGTACGAACGTTGCGGGCGCCGAGCGTCGCCGTGGCCAGCGGCAGCTTCAGGTGCGTGTACGGGTCGGCGACCAGCGCCACCGTCCGGGTCGACAGGGTCGGCCGGACGCGCACCTCGGGCACGTCACCGCCGACCGGCAGGCGCAGCCGGTCGGCGGTGACCGGATGCACCGGCAGCAGCACGGTCTCCGGCTCCCCGGCCGGGGGCCACCAGCCCGGCAGCGCACCGCTCAGGGTCAGCTCGGCGCGGGGCACCGGCAGCCAGCGCAGCGCGAAGGTCGGGGCGTGTTCCGGGGCGTACCGGAGCAGGGCGGCACGGTCCAGACCGATCCGGGCCCGGCTGGTGGGATAGACCGGGTGGTCCGCCCGGGCGGCCAGTACGTCGTCGAGCAGCGCTCCGGCCATCCCGTCCGGGGTACGGGCACGGGCGGCGAGCAGGTCGGCGTGGACCCGGTAGCGGGTCTCGGCGGCGAGCCGGCGGGCGACGAGATCGTCCCGGCACTCGGCGCGGAACGCGGCCCAGCCCGCCTCGGCGTCCGGATCGTCCACCGGGGCGAGAACGTCCAGCAACTCGGCGAGGCGCCGGACCACCCGCGCCGGGACACCGGAGCCGGTCTCCCCGTCCGGCGTCACCGGCCCCGCCTCCGGCCCGCCGTCCGGCAGCACCACGAACTCCGGCCGGGCGGTACGCAGCTCGTGCTGGAAGCCGTCGGGCCGGACCGGCAGCCGCAGCCGGGCGCCGGGAATCCGGGTCAGCCACCACCGGCCGCTGCGGTGCCCGTTGCCGGTCAGGCCGAGGTGGTCCTCGCGGAGCAGCGCGTCCAGTACCCGCTGGAAGAGCTGCCGTTCGGCGGCGTCCACCCGCTGCGGCAGTTGCCGCTCGGCGCCGGTCCCGCTCACCGGGCCGCCCCGGAGTCCAGGGTGGTCATTCCTCGATTTTCCAGCGGTGGGTCGCCCGGAGGTCGCGCAGCGCGTCACGCACGGACCTCGGGTCGGGGCCGATGGCGTGCAGCGCGGCCAGGTAGTCCCGATTGGTCCCGGTCAGCGGTGCGGTCACGCCGACGGTCCGCAGTGGACGGGAGCCGAGCAGCACCCCGGCCGGCCCGGTCGCGTCCACCGGGCCCGGTGCGGCGACCAGGGTCCCGGAACGGGTGGCGCAGACCCACTCGACCCGGGCGTGCCGGTTCAGGCCGACCGGGTCGGGCAGCGCGGGCAGCGGCTCACCGGAGTGGATCCGGATCACGTGCGCGAAGAGTGGCAGGTCGAGCAGTTCGGCCATCACCAGGTCGACCCGGTCGCCGATCAGTCGGTAGTTGACCTCGACTAGCCGGGCCCGGCCGCCGGAGACGACGAACTCGGTGTGACAGGCGCCGAAGCCGACGCCGAGCGCGTCGAGTTGGGCGAGTACCTGGGCCAGTACCGGCGCCGGCAGGTCGGGCGCCCAGTCCAGGGCCTCCTCGGTGAAGGTCGGCGGCGAGCCGAGGCTGGTCCGCCAGCCACCTAGCACGGCGGTGGTGGTGCCGTCGCCGATGGTCTCCAGGGTGTGCAGGTCGCCGGCCAGGTACTCCTCGACCAGCAGGCCCTGACCCGGGCGGCGGGTCCGGATCTCGGCGACCCGGCGGCGCAGCTCGGGCATCCCGTCGACCAGGTAGACGTCCTCGCTGGCCACGCCCTCCCGGGGCTTCACCACCGCCGGGAACGGCACGGTCGCGGCCCGCTCCGGGGGATCCTCCGGGCCGAGCGCCAGCACGGCCACCCGGTCCAGTCCGGCGTCGGCGACGGTACGTCGGGTCAGCAGCTTGTCCTTGCTCCGCAGCGTCGCCCGCCAGTCCTTGCCGGGCAGTCCCAGGTATGCGGCGGCGAGCGCGGTAGGGGTCTGTAGATGGTCGCTGTTGGACAGCAGCGCGACCGGCGGCTCGCCGCCCCGGTGCACCGCGTCGAGTACGCCCCGCACGTCGCGGACGTCCGCGCCGGACACCTCCGCTCCGGACCGCTGTTCCGGGCTCGTCGGCCAGGCGTCGGGCTGGTCGGTCAGTACCGTCACCGGCAGCCCGAGTCGGGCGGCCGCCGGCAGGAAGCCGTCGAGTACCGAGTCGGTCGGGTTGAGCGCGGTCAGGTAGAGCCGCACGGCATTGCTTCTTCCCGTTACTAAGGTAAGCCTCTCCTATTTCGCAGTTAGGTTAGCCTTGCTCGCCGCCGAATGGAAACCACGACACAGGTAGCGCCGGCACGACGAACCCGGGTGTGTCAACTTGACGGTGGAGATTTCTCTCGCGTGTCTTGGCTGGTGTCGAGTTGTGTCGATGTCAGTGGCGGCCGGCGGTGACGCGTCCGTCGAAGGTGATGTCGAAGGCGTTCAACGCGGCT
>NZ_JBEEAC010000071.1:0-2705 GCF_040120695.1 Plantactinospora sp. B6F1
GATCCGAGCGGGGTGAAGAGGCTGAACTCATCCGCCCATCCTCGCCCAGGCCGATGCCCATGTCAGCGATGCTCAAGGTCACGATCGTTGATGATCCCGTCTCGCCCTACTTCAGAAAATCCGGTTCCCCGGTGTCTCACAAGATCCTGACAGAGAGGGCACCCCGGCCAACGACTGACCACCTCAACAACCAAGATCAGCCGTTAACTTGACAGACCCAGCGGTTCCGGTGAGGGTCGTTGCTTCTGGCATGGGACTCGGGCTATCGGCGGGCTGCCGACCTTCGGCGCAGGTAGGCGACGGCAGCTGCGTGGGACCCCGCCCGCTGTCACTCAACCTGACGGGACTGTACGTTGGTGGGCCGGTGGTGCGGTCGTCTTGTGGCGGTGTTACCGCCCTCGTTGTCCCATACCGCGTCCGGGTCCGTGCCCGTTGTCGGCGACGGCGGCGCGGTTCCGGCGGTGAGGATGTCGGGTGCGTGCCTGGTGTTGGTCGGATCGGCGGCGGTGGTCATCGCCTGCTCTGCCGCCGCGGCGGTGCTGTCCGGTGGCACGACGAGCAGGTCGAGTTGGTCTCCGCGGTCGGTGGTGGCGATCAACAAGGCGGTGTCCAGCGAGTCGAACCAGCCCACCCGGACCACGTCCGTGCCGACTGCGAGTCGGCGGAAGCGGCTGTCCCAGGCGCCGTTGTTGAGTATTACGTTCCGGATCCGTCCGTAGCGGTCGGACAGGGCTAGGAGGAGCCCGGGGAGTTCGGCGACCGGGTCCCAGGAGCGGGGCCACCATCCGCCGTCCAGGATGGCCCGGCTGGCTCGGACGGGGGCGAGTACCAGTCGAGGTTGCGAGGGCGGTGACGACGGGATCATGGTGGCCCGTTGCGCGGCGGTAAGCATGGTCAGCCCTTCTGTGTGCGGGGTGTGGGGCCGGCGCTTGGGCGCCCGACCTCGTGTAGGTGGCGTAGGACCTGCCGGTAGGAGGCGAGCAGGCGGCCGGTCTCGGCGTAGCTGACGCCGTGCTCGGCGCAGAAGCGGCGGATCAGTTGCTGCGAGCGGCGCAGGTTGGGCCGCGGCATGTTCGGGAACAGGTGGTGTTCGATCTGGTAGTTCAGCCCGCCGAGGAGGAAGTCCACCAGCCGGCCGCCGCGGATGTTGCGGGAGGTGAGCACCTGTCGACGCAGGTAGTCCAGGTCGTCGTCGGCGGTCAGCACGGGCATTCCCTTGTGGTTGGGGGCGAACGAGCAGCCCATGTAGAGGCCGAACAGGGCCTGGTGGACCGCGATGAACGCGATCGCCTGCCACGGTGGGAGCACCAGGAACACCACGGCCAGGTAGCCCACGGTGTGCACGGCGAACAGAGTGATCTCCAACGCCCGGTAGCCGCGGGACCTGACCGTCGCTCCGGCGAGTGCCCGCACGCTGGCAACGTGCAGGTTCAACCCTTCGAGCAGCAGCAGTGGGAAGAACGTGTACGCCTGTAGCCGCTGCCAGAGCCGGAGCGCCCCGCTGCGGAGTGGGGCGTGCCGGCTGGTGAAGACCAGCACACCTGGTTCGATGTCGGGATCGCTGCCGACCTCGTTGGGGTGGGCATGGTGACGGTTGTGCTTGTCGATCCACCACCCGTAGCTCAGCCCGACGCACAGGTTTCCCAGCGCCACGCCGAGCAGGTAGTTGGCACGCCGGGTCCGGAAGATCTGCTTGTGGCCGGCGTCGTGGCCGATGAACGCGACCTGGGTGTACAGCACCGCCAGCAACGCGGCGATACCCAGCTGCCACCAGGAGGGACCGATCACCACGAACGCCACCCATGCGCCGGCGAACGCCAGCACGGTGACGATGATTTTGAATGTGTAGTAGCCCGATCTCCTGTCCAACAGGCCAGCGTCCTTGACGCGTTTCGAGAGCTGGGCGTAGTCGCTACCGCGCGCCGCGCTGGCGGGCCGGTCGATAAGCGAACCGACGGTTGTCACGATCCTTCCTCCCGTCATGCACTGGTGGCGTCACAGTGGGCATGTGGCGCCACCAACCCCTTGTCCATATCGGAACGACGTACCCACGATCCCCGTCCCAACACCTGCCCAGTGCCCGCTTGCGGTGACGTAGATCAGATGCCTGTTCGACGGTGTCAACGCCGGTTGAAGTTTTCAGGCGGAGCCGACAGACGGCGCCGAGCCGAACGACGACGTGTCCGAACCGTTGACGGCGAGCAATGGGCTGATCAGGCTGGGCGCCGGCGATTGGCCGGTGCCCCGTTGGGGGTCGGCATGCCGGGGAAGAGGTGGTGCTCGATCTGGTGGTTCAGGCCGCCCGACGCCGTGTCGGTCAGCCAGCCGCCGCGGGCGTTTGCCGGCGGCGCGATCCACCGCGGCCGAGTTGCCTTTGCGGGCGGTTGACCTGGTTGCGCTTCCGTCGATTCAGTGGCCGGTTGGTGGGATCGGTGACGCCGGCTTCGCGCGCTTGGCCTTTTTCGCGGCGCGCTTTTCCTTCAGGCTGCTTGCCTGCTTTTTCCGATCTTCCTTGTGGGCGGACTTGTTGGCCATGAAGGCCTCCTCGTGTTCCGGGCACTGTCTGTCGCCCTGTGAGTGAGTTGATCTCAGCAAAACATAAGGGTTGATTGGTGCGACACGGGCGAAAGTGTCGAGTCGGACGACCGTGGAAACAGGCGTGGAGCCATCGATAGACACGTCCTTGCGACAGAAACACGTCTTCG
>NZ_JBEEAC010000072.1:0-2390 GCF_040120695.1 Plantactinospora sp. B6F1
CTACAACGTCAGACGCCGTCACAGCGCCTGCGACGGCATGTCACCCATCGACTACGAACGTTTTATCGCTGACGCCCGCCGGGCTCAGGCAGCTTAAACAATCCTCCACGCTTCCAGGGGATTGACACTACGCGCATCCCGCCCGGTAGCACCGAGTGACCACGACGACTGTGAAGAGGCCAAGGAGACGGGACAGTGAGCGGCATCGGTGTCATCACCGCTGATGGGCGGACCGCCATAGCTCCCACATTCCATACCTTGGTCTTGCAACCCACCAGCTTCTGCAACCTGGACTGCACCTACTGCTACCTGCCCGACCGACGATCCCGACGACTCATGACGGTCCCAGTCGCCGCAGGGTGCGCCCGATCCGTAGCAGAGCAGGATAGCCCGTATCCAGTGAGCGTGGTGTGGCACGGCGGCGAGCCCACCGCCACGCCTCTCGGCCCCTTCCGGGAACTGCTTGCCCCGTTCGAGGAGCTGAGGCAGGCCGGACAGGTACGCCACGAGATCCAGACCAACGCCACCCTCATCAATCAACGATGGTGTGAGCTTTTCGCTGCCTACGAATTTGCAGTTGGTGTGAGCATCGACGGCCCCGGCGCTCTGAACCGCAACAGACTCGACCGGGCCGGCAACCCAACAACGGCCCGGACCCTTCGAGGTATGCGGACTCTCGCCGAGGCAGGACTGCCGTATTCAGTAATTTGCGTTGTCACCCCGGAAACCATCGATCACGCCGACGACCTCGTTGACTTCTTCACCACCTTGCCCGGGTGTCGCTCTGTGGGCTTCAACATCGAGGAACAGGAGGGTGCGGCACGGACACCGGTATCGGAGGAAGCGGCCTACCAGTTCTGGCACCGACTCGTCCAACGACGGATCGACGGCAGCCCCTTGAGAATCCGCGATGTGGACCGCCTGGTCGACTACCTCACCGCCACGCGTGCCAGGATCGTCAACGACGCCCCGTACGAACCGATTCCCACCGTCTCCTGGGACGGGCACGTGGTCCTTCTGTCACCGGAACTCCTTGGAGTCAAGGACCCGCAGTACGGAGATTTCATCGCGGGGAACGTGCTCCGCCAGCCGATCACCGACCTCCTGGCCCGGGCCGACGATCTACGGTATGTCACCGAGTTCATCACGGGACTTAACGAGTGTGCAAGCCATTGCACGTTCTACAGTTTCTGCAGAGGTGCTCAGGCCGGCAACCGCTACTTCGAGCACCAAACCTTCACCGCCCGCGAAACGCGCTACTGCCGCACCACCCGGCAGGCCCTCGTCCGCGCCACCGCAAACCACCTCGTCAGCTAGGAGGATCACCGTGACCAACGCCCTTGCGAGCCTCGTGGACGCCACGCCGGAGCGCCTCGCGCGCCTCGGCGTCGAGCCGTCTCGGGCGGTAGCGTCGATCGACGCGGCCAAGTTCGACAACCGCCCCACCTGGAACAACAAAGGAGGGTTCGACAGCCGGCCCGGCTGGGACAACTGGAACAAGAAAAAGTGAACCGTTGACACTGGAGTAGGGGTTCGAACGCGGGGTGGCGCCGCCGCCCGCGTCCCAAACAGACTGAGGACTCATGCGGACAACCACCATCGGTGACGTAAGGATTCTGCTCCCGGATCTCGACCCTGAAGATCTTGATACCGTCCACAATCCGGCGACTGACCTCAACGAGGGTAGCATCGAGGGTGTGTCCTGGCGCGGTACGCAACTGGACGATGTCAGCATCCGTAGCAGCCGGATTACTGGCGCGGACTTCAGCGAGAGCACCTGGGAATCCGGAACCATCTGGGGCAGCGAGATTACTCGCACCGACCTTTCCGGTGCGACTCTGTCCGGGGTAACCATCGAACGCTGCGCATTCACCGGCTCGCGGTTCACCGGTACCCGGCTGACAGATGTACGCCTCAAAGACATCCTCTTCGACGGCTGCCGTTTCGACTACGCCACCTTCGAGCGCGTCGTCGCCGTCGGAGCCACGGCCTTCATCGACTGCACGCTCACCAACGCCACGTGGTCGTCCTGCCGACTACCCAGAATCGCCATCAGGTCCTGTCAGTTGGCCAACCTTGAAATCGAATCCTGCCAGCTCCAAGGCGCTGACCTCCGGGGCAACCGCCTCCACAACCTCAAGTCGGCACTCGTCAACCTTGACGGGATTACCCTCCACGAAGACCAGCTCCCCGAACTTACTCAGTTCGCCATCGAGGAGCTACGCCTTGATGTGCGAACCGACTGAAACGCGGTCCGAGCCGGCTAGTACGGCAGCCGCCAATTGCTAGTTGACCAGGGCGTAGTCCCGGTTCAGCCGTGCACGTTGGTGGAACCAGCGTGCACGGGCCTGGTGACGGCGGCGCCAGTTGAGCCAGTGTGTGTCGTGGCC
>NZ_JBEEAC010000073.1:0-2264 GCF_040120695.1 Plantactinospora sp. B6F1
TTCGCCCGATATGAGCTGGGCGGAGGGCGGCGATGGTTCTGCGGTCGGAGCGGTGGTTGGAGCTGCGCCGGTTCCGTGCGCTGCACGAGGCGGGGCTGAGTCTGTCGCAGATCGCCCGGGAGACCGGGCTGGATCGCAAGACGGTGCGCAAGTACCTGGCGGATGAGACGTCGCCGGCGCCGCCGCAGCGGGCACCGCGCCGAGATCCCCGGGCGTCGGTGTTGAGCCCGTTCGCGCACGTGATCGACGCATGGTTGCGGGCGGAGCTGCTGCTTAAGGGCACGGTCATCCACGAGCGGCTGGTCGAGCAGTACGGCTTCACCGGTAACTACCAGCGGGTCAAGCTCTACCTGCAGGAGGCCCGGCCGCGGATCGCGGCGGAGTTGGGCATCGGCCCGGACGAGCTGGCCGGGTTGCATCGCCGTTTCGAGGTGGTGCCCGGTGCGCAGGCCCAGGTTGACTGGGGCGACGAAGGCGCCATCCTGGCCCACGTCGGGATTGCGAAGGTCTACTCGTTCCACATGGTGCTGTCGTATTCGCGAGACCCGTTCTGCTGCTTCACCACCAGCCAGGACCTGTCGGCGTTCTGGGAGTGCCACCGGCGGGCGTTCGCTCACTTCGGTGGGGTGCCCAAGGCGATCGTCTACGACCGGACGAAGACGGTCGTGCGCCGGCATGTCGCCCCCGGGCAGGCAGTACCGCTGCATCCCGAGGCGGTGGCGTTCGCCGGGCACTACGACTTCGACATTGACGTCCTGGCTGCCTACCGCCCCACGGGCAAGGGTCGGGTCGAGCGGCAGGTCACGATCGTCCGCGACCACGTCCTCGCCGGCCGGGGCTTTGCCTCCCTCGCCGACCTGGACGCCGCTTTCATGGCATGGGTGCCGATGCGCCGGGCCCGAACCCACCGCACCCACGGCGAGGTCATCGGAGTCCGCGCTGCCCGTGACCACGCGGCCCTGCGACCGCTGCCGGCCAGAGCGTATGTGGTCGCCGCGAGGCATCTGCGGCATGTCGGCAAGGACTGCCTGGTCGCCTACGACGCGAACCTCTACTCCGTCCCGGCCCGGCGGGTCCGCCACCGGCAACTGGTCGAGGTCCGCGCCACCGCGGCGACGATCGCCATCCACGCGACCATGCCGGATCAGCACGGCGAGACCCTGCTGGCCAGCCATCCGAGGGCGGTCGGACGCGGCGCCCGCATCGTCGACCCGGGCCACTGGGACGGCCTGCCCGACGGACACACCCGGGCGATCACCACCGGCGACACCCCACCGGCACGCACGCGGCTCGCGCCCGGCGCCGGGCCGTTGCAGGCGCTGCTGAACCGGGCCGCCGCGGCTCAAGTCACCGTCGACCGCCGGCCGCTGTCGGTCTATGACCAGATCGCCGGCACCAGCCCCTTCACCACCACACGGACCTACCCGAAGGGCACGACCTCGTGAGTGACCTCGTCGCCGACCGCATCCGCGCCACCGCCACCCGGCTCGGCCTGCCGCACCTGGCCCGCACCTTGGCGGACCTCACCGCCCGCGCCGACACCGAGGCCATGGGCTACCTCGACTTCCTCGACCTCGTCCTCGAAGAAGAACTCGCCGTCCGCGACGAACGCCGCTTCCGCTCAGCGCTTCGCCTGTCGAAGCTGCCCCACCACAAGACCCTCGACGAATACGACTTCGCATTCCAACCCGACCTCGACCCCCGCAAGATCCGGGACCTGGCCACCCTCACGTTCGTGCAGACCAAAGCCAACGTCGCCCTCCTCGGCCCGCCCGGAGTCGGGAAGACCCACATCGCCGTGGCTTTGGCGGTCGCCGCCTGCCGAGCCGGGTTCACCGTCTACTTCACCAGCCTCGACGACATGGTCCGCCACCTCACCGCCGCCGACGCCATCGGCCGCCTGGCCCGCAAACTTCACACCTACCTACGCCCCAACGTCCTCGTGATCGACGAGGTCGGCTACCAGCCCCTCGAACGCGCCCAGGCCAACCTCGTCTTCCAAGTGATCTCGAAGCGATACGAGAAGGGCTCCACCCTGCTCACCTCGAACAAGAGCTTCGGCGAATGGGGCCAGGTCTTCGGAGACGAAGTCCTCGCCACCGCCATCCTCGACCGACTCCTGCACCACTGCGACGTCGTCGCGATCAACGGACCCAGCTACCGACTCAAGAACCGCCTCACCGCCATCGACGGCCAAGCCAACGTCGCCTGACCTGGCCACGTTCATCCGTACCTACCTGGGGACGCACACCCGTACGCCGACA
>NZ_JBEEAC010000074.1:0-2194 GCF_040120695.1 Plantactinospora sp. B6F1
CTCCAACTGGGCCTTGGACATGTTCGACCGGCCCTTGATGTTGCGCTTCTTCGCCTCGTTGTAGAGCTGTTCCTTGGTACGCCCCTGCGCGCCGGTGTGCGACCGCTTCCCGCCCCGGTGGCCGGAGGAGACGTCCCTGACCGACGAACGGCTGGCGGTCTTCGACTCGCCGGCCCGGGCGCGTTCCTTGTTGACCGTCCGGGCGGCGATCTCCTCGGCGCGGTCGGTCGACTCGCCGCGCTTGCGCGCACTGGCCTTGATGTGCTTGTACTGGCGTTCCCGCTTCGGACTCGACCCTGCGGGCATGACGCACTCCTTCCGGGGGAGAGAAACGATGGTCAGAGGATGGGCTTGCCCCCGGTGACCGGGATGATCGCGCCGGAGATGTAGCTGGCCTCGTCCGAGGCGAGCAGCACGTACGCCGGGGCGACCTCCCTGGGCTGGCCGGGGCGGCCCAGCGGGGTGTTCTTGCCGAACTTCTCGACGTGCTCGGGCGGCATGGTGGACGGGATCAGCGGAGTCCAGATCGGGCCGGGCGCGACGGCGTTCACCCGGATTCCCCGCTCGCCGAGCATCTGGGCCAGCCCGGCGGTGAAGTTCGCGATCGCGCCCTTGGTGGTCGCGTACGGCAGCAGCGTCGGGCGCGGCGTGTCGTAGTTGATCGAACTGGTGTTGATGATCGACGCCTTCTCGCCCAGGTGCGGCAGCGCCGCCTGGACCAGCCGGAACATCGCCGTGATGTTGACGTCGAAGGTGTGCTGCCACTCCTCGTCGGTCACCTCTTCGAGGCTCTCGTGGGTCATCTGGTAGGCGGCGTTGTTGACCAGTACGTCGATCCGGCCGAACTCCTCGACCGCCCGGTCCACCACCGCACGGCACACCGCCGGATCGCCGACGTCCCCGGCGACGAGTACGGCCTGCCGTCCCGCGTCCTCGACGAGCTTCGCGGTCTCCCGGGCGTCCTCGTGCTCGTTCAGGTACGAGATCAGCACGTCGGCGCCCTCCCGGGCGTACGCGATGGCGACCGCCCGGCCGATGCCGCTGTCCCCACCGGTGATCACCGCCTTCTTGCCCGCCAGCCGGCCGGAGCCCCGGTAGGAGTCCTCGCCGTGGTCGGGCTTGGAACGCATCTTGTCGAGGGTGCCTGGTGGCTCCTGCTGCGGTTCGGCATGCTGCTCGTCGGGCATCGGGTCGCTCCTCGGTTGCTCCTCGCGTCTGGGGCGACGACCGGCGGTTCCTCGCGCGGCCGACAGTGGCAAATGTCCCCATACCCGGCACCCGGTAAACCCGGGACGACGGTTCAGCTCAGCACCCTCAGGGAACGGCGTGCCGCCGGGCGAAAGTCTCGATCACGTCCAGGTCGGCGGGGGCGCAGCCCTCGCCCGGGTCGGGCGCGATCAGCAGGGCGTGACCCCGGGCAGGTCCGGTTCGATCTCCATGGAGCCTCCGGTCATCACTTCCATCGTGGACATCGTCCCCCGGCCGGGATGCTCGGCTGGCGTCGCCGGGCTACGGTCGAAGGTTGTGCGGCGGGTGTCGGTGGTCGGTAACTCGGGTTCGGGCAAGAGCACCCTGGCCAGGGCGTTGGCCGCCCGGCTCGGCGTGCCGTACGTCGAACTCGACGCGATCCACCACCAGCCCGGCTGGCGGCCGCTGCCCACCGCCGAGTTCCGGGCCCGGGTCGACACGCTCACCACGACCGACCCGTGCCGCCGCCCGCCGGCTGCTCGTCGACGCCTCACCCGGTCCGGATACCTCACCCGCTCCGGGTTCCTGACCCGGGATCTGCCGCCGTCGCCCCGGGCAGTGCCGCCGGGCCCGGTGCCGTCGGGAGTTGGTGGAACAGGTCACGTGCCGCTCGGCCACTGTCTTTGATCAACCGCGGTAGATGTTCGGCGATCTCTTCGGGCTGCCGGCCCGCGATGTGTCGGTTCCAGCGGTCCATGAGCTGTTGTAGCTGTTCCGGGACTTCGCGGCCCTTGAGCAGGGTGACCCACAGGCGCGACATCTGGTCCGAGAGCTGGTCGAAGGTCGACCGCAACCAGCGGTTCGCGCTCGCGACGGCCAGGACCTGGAAGACCCGCATCGACAGCTCGGAGAAGCGCAGGACCGCCTCCAACCGATCATCACCGTCGGTATCGGGCGGGGACCACTCAATCAACAGCCGGGCAAGCTCGTCCGCCTCGACGTCGGA
>NZ_JBEEAC010000075.1:0-2144 GCF_040120695.1 Plantactinospora sp. B6F1
CTACAACGTCAGACGCCGTCACAGCGCCTGCGACGGCATGTCACCCATCGACTACGAACGTTTTATCGCTGACGCCCGCCGGGCTCAGGCAGCTTAAACAATCCTCCACGCTTCCAGGGGATTGACAGTATGTGGTGGTGGCTGGGCCGGTGGAGTCGGTGTGTCCGGCGTAGGCGCGGGCGATGCCGTAGCCGTAGTGGCGTTCGACCCAGGTCAGGGTGGCGTGGCGTAGCCAGTGGGTGGAGATTCCTTGGGCGGCCACCCACGGCAGCTTTTCGCCGATGCGTTTCCACAGGTGGTCGTAGCGGCGGCTGGTGATTGGCCGACCGTTGCGGTAGCGCAGCAGCCGGTCGGTGGGCAGTACCGCGCCACGGGCGCGGGCGTGGTCGTCGAGGTGGGCGGCAAGGTCGAGGGTGATGGGTTGCCAGCGCAGGGTGGCCCCCTTCTCGGTCAGTCGTACGAGGCCGCGGTCGGTGTTCAGGTCGGTCAGCCGTAGCCCGAGGGCGCCGCCACGGCGGCAGGCGGTCTCGGTGTGCAGACGCAGCAGCAGGGCGTCGAGGATGACGTCGTTGCCGCTGGTACGAGCGGCAAGGTTGATTTCCTCCAGTTCATCGGGGGTCAGGGCGCGGCGGGTGCTTGGTAGTCGGCGGGGCTTGACCACTCGGTGGGCGGGGCTGGCGGTGGCGTCGATGAGCCCGTCGGCGATGGCCCGGTTGTAGATGGCGCGTGCGGCGGCGATGACGAGTTCGCCGGCGTGGCGGCCACTGCGGCTGTTGCGCCGTGACCGGGCGGTCGCCGCGGCCTGTCGCTGCATTGCCTCGATGTCGCTGGCCGCGACCGCGTCCAGGGGGCGGTCGCCCCACACGGCGGCCATCCGATGCCAGTAGGTGCCATACGTGCGTCTTGTGCCCGGTCCGGCAGCGGCGATGACCTGGGGCAGGTACTCGGCCAGCGTCGGCAGGCCCGGACCAGGCTCAGCCTGCAAGTCGGCGAGGGTGACGCCCAGATGGGCCAGCATCTGCCGCGCGGTAGCGACACGGGCGGGATCAGCCGACACGACGACCACCGACCACCTGCGCGTGAAGGTCGGCCAGCAGCCGCATGACGGTACTGGCCGGGTGGATCACCAGCAGATCGTGGGCGACCAGAGCGGCGAGCAGCAGCGGCTGCCCAGGCACGATCGCGCACATCTGCCGAACGCTCGCCGGTAACGGCAGCTCCCCTCGACTGCCCACCACGTGTTGTCCCACTTGCGCCGACGCGACAAGGACCATCCCGCTGTGCGGATGGATGTCGATACGGAGGCCCGCCGGCCAGCGCAGCGCCCCCAGCAGGCTGCGTTCGGTCACTCGACCGGATCGGTCCGGGCGCGCCATGCCGATCACGACCTCGTCCGGTGAGGCGGTCGCTGGCGGACGTGGTGCGGGCAGCGCCGGCATCGGCGCCGGACCGGGGCGCGGTCTGTCGGGAAGCGGGGCCGGAATGAGCACGCCGATGAGTTGCTCGCGGTCGCGGCGGCGAGTTGGTGTCATGACCAGGCCAACCGCGGAAACAGCGCAACGTGCCGACGGCTACGTACGGCCCACCGACGCCCACGATCACGTCTTATCGCAGATATGCGGGGCAAGAACGAGTACGGAATCGAATCTGGCTCATGCCTGGTGAAGCTCCACCAGAAGTGGTGTCCGAGGGGGGACTGAACACGCGTACCCCGCATACCTGCCGGAAGCAGGTATGCATGCGTTGGAGAGTAGGCGGCTGCAGCCAGTCGGTCAATGACAGCACGCGGCGAGCTCTGACCGTGCCCGTCCATACCCTCGGGTCCCCCCGGGCGACTATCGAGGTCGTGGATCAACAGAGCGTTTGGGCTGTAGACGGGGTGGGTCGACCCGAGTCGAGGGTTACCAGGCGCTTCCAACCGTTACCAGTCACCGAGCTCGACGCCGCGGACGTTCACACCTCACCACTCGCCGATCATTGGTGTTGGCTCACAGCAGGGAACGACGGCTGCTTGTTCACTGAGTTGATCTCAGCAAAACATAAGGGTTGATTGGTGCGACACGGGCGAAAGTGTCGAGTCGGACGACCGTGGAAACAGGCGTGGAGCCATCGATAGACACGTCCTTGCGACAGAAACACGTCTT
>NZ_JBEEAC010000076.1:0-2090 GCF_040120695.1 Plantactinospora sp. B6F1
TCTCGGTACGGTGCGGCTCGTCGGGACGCAGCCACGCCTGGCCGGCGCCGACCAGGTCGTCCCGGATCTCGTCGTAGAGCTGCGCCTCCGCGTACGTCCGGTCGTCGACCTCACCGATGAGGATCTCCACATTCCAACGCTTCATGGTCGTCATGTTCGGCTCCTTGACCTGCTCGCAAGATTGTTCGACCGCGCTCGTGCCGTCGTCGTCTCGGCCGTCGCCGCCGCAATGCGCGTTCACCACTTCCTCCAAACGGCCTCCTGTAACGCAACGTAACCACGTACAGGTACCCGGCGTAGGGGCGATGGTCAGCGCGGCAGGTGACCTTCTGCCCGTCGCGTGACCTTCTGCCTGTCGGGGCGGATGCGGGGTTCGGACAGGCCGAGTGCGTGGCTCTGCGGGACCTTCGCCCCTGGGAGGCGCGCGCAGGTCCGGCCAGGCTGGAGCTGCGGAGGTGATCACGATGGTTCGGGCTGAGCAGTGGACCGTCGACATCGTCATCGACGAGCGTGACGACGAGCGGCGTACTCGCGCCGAGGCCCGGCTCCAGATGCCGGACCGGGTCGGGCTGGTCGGCTGTGGCGTGGCACGGCGCAACCCGGCGGACCCGCGGGTGCCGCAGATCGGCGACGAACTCGCCGTCTCCAGGGCGCTCGCCGACCTCGCCCACGGCCTGCTGGAGGCGGCCGGCGACATCGAGCGGGTCACGCGGAAGGACGCACAGCGGCCCTACGGAGATGCGGGAGACACGATTTAGGCATTCTCGCCACCACGGGGGCCGCCTCGTGCTTCGCGGCGTTCCATGCCTTACGCAGACCGGCGAGCGACCACGACAGCGACAGCGTCATCAACTCGTCTGGCATCCCGTAGGAACGTTCCGCCGTCCGTTGATCCCATCCCCGCCTTGACTTGGGCCACGACCTGCCCGGCGTCTGGCGCGGTGCCGGTGGCGGGCTCGCCCACCATGATCACGCGGCCGACCCGGTACGTGGGAACGGGCAGCGTCCCGGCCGCGTACTGCCGCCGACCGGTGATGTACGCGACGCCAGTCGACGCTGCTCATTCCTTCAAGTTCACACGATCATTCAAAGCTGCTCAGAGAGCGCTACAGCTCTCCTACACGGCAGCAGTTGCTAACCCCTTCTTCCCCCGGGTGGCGGTAAGCCGGATCGCCAGACCCGGCACGGTCGCCGCCACGGCGCAGGCCACCAGGTCGACGGCGGACAGCGCGCCGGTGCCGAGCAGCGTGCGCAGCGGCGGCAGCAGCACCCCGGCGAGCTGCAACAGCGCCGACAGCGCCACCGCCGCGATGAGGGCTCGGTTGCCGGGGCCGCCGGGCCGGCGTGGTGCCCGTACCGCCAGTGCGATCCCGAGTTGGCCCAGGCCCAACACCACGAAGACGATCGACTGCCAGGGCCGGTCCAGCGCGTGCGCGGTCACGCCCGCGCCGAGCACGACGGCGGACAGCAGCGCGCCAGCCACCAACACCCCGCGCAGCAGCCCGGCACCGAGCACCGACTCGTGCGGCGACCGGGGTGGGCGGCGCATGATGCCCGGCTCGGCCGGTTCGGCGCCGAGCGCCACCCCTGGCACGCCGTGGGTGAGCAGGTTGATCCAGAGAATCTGGGCCGGCAGCAGTGGTACGGCGAGCCCCAGGAACGGTCCGGTCAGCATCACGAGGATCTCGGCGACGCCGCCGGCGAGCGCGTAGCGGAGGAAGCGTCGGATGTTGTCGTAGATCCGGCGGCCCTCGGCGACCGCCGCGCCGACCGTGCCGAGGTTGTCGTCGACGAGTACCAGGTCGGCGGCCTGCCGGGCGACCTCGGTGCCGCCGCCCATCGCCACACCGATGTCGGCCCGGCGCAGCGCCGGTGCGTCGTTGACCCCGTCACCGGTCATCGCCACCACGTGCCCGCCGGCCTGCAGGGCCGCGATGATGTCCAGCTTCTGCTCCGGTTGAACCCGGGCGAAGACCCGTTGGCCGTCGACGCCGTGCCGGGTGAGTTCGCCGTCGTCGCCCCGTACGACGTCGTCACCGCCACGCCAGATTCCGAGCTGGCCGCCGATGGCGGCGGCCGTGACCGGGTGG
>NZ_JBEEAC010000077.1:0-2018 GCF_040120695.1 Plantactinospora sp. B6F1
GTGCCTCCCTCAGAGAGAAACCTGTAGATGTCGCAATCACAAGTTTCCCTTGCAGGGCAGGCACTTCCGCTTATCTACACGCCGACGAACAGCACATCTTGACGATCACGGTGAATCACCCGGGCTAACGCCCGACGAAGGTCGAGGGTGGACGTGGACCGGACAGCGCCGCAGCGACACGTCGGCTGGTTCCGCCGGACGATGTGCCTGCTCACCCTGCACAGTTTCGAGGAAATGCCACACGACAGGCGGGTCGACCCCGCGAACCCGTGCCGACAGGAACGACGGTGCGTCTGCGGACGTACCCCGCTGCCCACCCGATCAGTTCACAAGTACGGCGAGCCCACCGACGGCAACCGGCTCTGCGAGCGGGTCGAGACCTGTGTCCGATGTGGCTACGAGAAATACTGGCTCTCGCACCAGATTCCTGGCAACGGGTGGATCCCGGTCCGGGACGTACCGGAGCACCGCCGTAAGGGCTACGACACCTCCGCCTGCCAGTACGCCTTCCTCTGCGTCGTCTGCGGCGACATCGCCATGATCAACGAGCGGCACGACTGGGCCGAGGAATGGTGGGGCCGGAAGTGCCGCGACTGCGGCTGGGAGTTCCACGACGACGGCGAATAGCCGACTCGACGGGTGCGTACCGCGCCGCGTCAGTACGGCCGCCCTCGCGGTCGGTCCTCGGCGAACGCGGCCCGCCGTACGCCCGGGTTTGCTGCTTCCGTACGCCGGTCTCGGCGGCGCGCGAGAGCCGCGCTGTGCGGCGTCCGCCCCGTCTGCGCTGGTGGGGGCGTCGGGATGGACCAGACTTCCGGTATGAGGTGGCGCTGGCCGGGTAGCCTCCCTCGGTGACCTCATCGTCTGGCGACTACACCGCGACGTTGCCGCGCAAGCGGATGGGTTCTGGCGTGCTGCTTCGCGACGACGACGGCCGGATTCTGCTGGTCGAGCCGGTGTACAAGGACTACTGGGAGCTGCCTGGTGGTGCGGTCGACGCGGACGAGTCGCCGTACGACGCCGCGGTGCGCGAGCTGAAGGAAGAGCTCGGCCTGTCGATCGCGCCCGGTCGTCTGCTGGTGGTGGACTGGGTGCCGCCGCGTACCGGCCGTACCGAGGGGGTCATGTTCGTCTATGACGGCGGGATCCTGGACGCGACGCGGACCGGTGAGATTCATCTGCCCGCCGACGAACTGCGTGGCTGGGCGTGGTCGACCCTGGCCGAGGCGCAGCAGCGGCTTTCGCCGCTGCTGGCTCGGCGGGTCGCCGTCGCGCTAGAGGCGGTGACTGATGGCGTTACCGGCTACCTGGAGGACGGGACTCGCGTCGTCTGAACCGGTGGTGGCGAAGCGGCCATCGACGCGTGCAGGAGGCTGATGCCGCCGGACCGGTACAGGCTGTCGTGCACGCCGTCGGCGTAGAGCAGGCCGGTCAGGTCGGCACGAGCCTTTGCGATCGGGCTGTTCTGCTGGAACCCCCATGCCCCCAGCAGCGGGGCGAGGTCGGTCACGGCGCGGTGGGCGGTGTCGATGCCAGCGGCCTTACCGACTCGGGCCGCCAGGTCGGCGTGCGGATGTCCGGTCGCGGCGAGCCGGCTGGTGGTGATCGTGGCGAGCAGCGCGGCGGTGATCTCGGCGTGGGTGCGCCCGAGGGTGATCAGCGCGTTGTCGCGCACCCGAGGCAGCACTCCGACCTTGCGCCGGGCCGCGAGCGCATCGGCGACGAGGGTATGGACCCCGGCGGCGGCGCCGAGGGCGGTGGCGGTGATCAGGGGCCGGAACCGGGCGAAGTGGCGACGGAACACTGCGAGCCCGTCGCCTGCCCGGCCGAGTAGATCCACGGCCGGGTCGACGGGCACGTCATGCAGCCGCAACACGCCCCACGACCAGCCAGCTAGTGCCTCGTCATGCAGCCTTGAACGGGTAATCCGGGTGGCGGATCTTGGAGCCGGCGGCGAATGATGTCTTCGGCTTCGCGCGTTGGTTGCGCCAGCGGATGTAGTCGCCGATCGCGGTGTC
>NZ_JBEEAC010000078.1:0-1837 GCF_040120695.1 Plantactinospora sp. B6F1
ACTCCGGCATCGGCCTGCACACCCCGGCATCAGTGCACTTCGGCACTGCCGACCAGGTCCGCCTCCAGCGAGCCGAGGTCCTCAACGCCGCCTACGCGGCCAACCCCAACCGCTTCCCACGGCAGCCGGACCTCGACCGGCCCTACATCGGTGAGCACGGTCTTGGCCCGGCTGCCGTTACGAGTGTTCCCGCTGCCCCGACCCGCCGGATCGTGCTTGTCATAGCCGACGTGGTCGGTGATCTCACCGTCCAACGCCGACTCCAGCACACGCTTGGTCAGCTGCTGCAGCAGCCCACCCTCGCCGGTCAACCGCAGCCCGTCACCACGAGCCCGATCGACCAGCATCGCGATCAACTGCTCATCCGTGACCGCACCCACCGGCCCAGCGGCCGGCTGTCCCACGGTGGTCTCGGTCGTCATCTGGCGTCTCTCCCTTGATCGGTCGATCAGCCGTTATTTGTACAGTCCCGAACCGCTCGGAAACATGAACGGTTTGGTGGGGGTTAACGTGTCTGAGGATCTGAACACGCGTATCCCGCATACCTGCCGGAAGCAGGTATGCATGCGTTGGAGAGTAGGTGGCGGCAGCCAGTCGGTCAACGACGGCACGCGACGAGCTCTGACCGTCACCCGTCCACACCCGCGGTCTGGGCGACTATCGAGGTCGTGGATCTACAGAGCGTTTGGGCTGCAGACGGTGGGTCGACCGAGGCGAGAGTTACCAGGCGTTTCCAACCGTTACCAGTCACCGAGCTCGAGGTCGCGGACGTTCACACCTCACCGCTCGCCCGCTCACTGGCGTTGGCTCTCGGTAGGGAACGAACAACGAGGACTGGTTGCTCACTGCCCAAGGATTGGGCACGTCCAGGACGAACAGTTGGGACCCTGGTTGTTCCCTCGCAGTTGGCGGCGATCACCAGGGAACACGAGCGGAGAACAAGTGCCCGGGACTCCGAGCCTCGCGGCCGTCGCTGGCAGCACGCGAGTGGCATCTGATCGAGCACCGCAGGCAGTCGGAGGAACGGCCCGAACCTGGGGCACGCGTTTAGAAGTCGACCCCGCCGTGCTCGGCGTGGACGACTTCGCCCTCCGTCGAGGCCGCGACTACGCGCCGTGCGGCAAACATGGGCGCCGGGATTGGGTGCAATCCGTGATGCCTCATGCTGCGCGCGGGGTCTATGGATCAATCAGCACCTCTCCTGAAGCGTTGGCAGTAGTGTCAATGTGCTCGGCCACGCCCGGGCATCGTCATACCAGGAGCGTGGGACACTTCGCGCAACCGCGTGCGCTTTGGTCAGCTTTACCTCATATGTCCATAACGACGAACATCGTCACGCCTAGGGCTGATGACCGGAACCAGTTCGGTCTCGCGCACGACGGCCCGGATAGGCGCCGCCGACCTGGACGCTCTCCTCGACAGTTCCGCCGCCGACCCGCCGTTTCAGCAGCTCACATGACGGTCTCGTTCACGTCCGTCGATCAGAGAGCACCCAGGTGCCGATCTGGCGGTCCGGCCCCCGACCACGTTGGTGGTTGAGTGGCCCGCAACGTCGGCGGTACCTCGCCGGAGCGTCCTGCGTCTTCAACCCTCTTGGTCATCGCTGGCGGTCATGACCCGTACGCGCGGCCAGCAGCGGCAGCCGATGGGTGTGGTTGGCCGGTCATGGCGGCCAGTGCGGTGGCGACGGCTTGTAGGTCGGCTTTGATGTATGAGGTTCCCCCGATAGCGTGGAGGCCTGACCTAAGGGGATAGATGGTCATGGCTGAGACGAGGAGACGGTTCGACCGGGCGTTCCGCGAGGGCGCCGTTCGGATCGTGCGGGAGACGGGCAAGC
>NZ_JBEEAC010000079.1:0-1780 GCF_040120695.1 Plantactinospora sp. B6F1
GGTCATGTAAGGAGCTCCGGTACTTGATCAGTCCGGGGTTCCAGGGTTGCATGAGCATCCCCGGTTGGTCCGGTGGGTGGCGACGAGTTGGGGTCTGAGGGAAAGCCTCGTACGACTGATTGCCACCGCTGGTCTGGCCACGGATGCCCCGGATGAGGGAAGTGGGCCGGTCCGTTGAGGCCGGGTCCGGTTGCAGCACATGAGTGGGAGCCGTCGTCGGATTGCTCTGCCTCCTTGGGACCGTGGCTGTCGTGCGGTTTGCCCGCGTGGCCTGCCGGAGTAGGTGGTTGTTGCGGACCTGGAGGGGGCGGCAAGTGCAGCGCAGGTTGGTCGGTATCGATCTGGGAATCGTGTCGGCGCACACGGTACGGGTGCGTGACGAGGCGGGGCGGGAGGTGTGCCGGCGCCGGTGTGAGCCGACGGTGCAGAGCCTGGCCGTGGTGGAGTCGGCGGCGTTGGCCGGGGCAGTGCCGGGCACGCGGCTGGAGGTGGTGATCGAGCCGACCGGGCCGGCGTGGTTGCCGATCGCGGTGTTCTTCACCACTCGTGGGCACCTGGTGTTTCGGGTGTCGAGTGCGAAGGCGGCGGATCTGCGCCGGTTCCTGTCACGGCACGCGAAGTCCAACGGTATCGACGCGGACACTCTGGCCCGGTTGCCGTTGATCGACCCGGACGGGCTGCGGCCTCTCGAGCTGCCGGACGCGGCCGCGGCGGCGCTGGACCGGCGGGTCCGGGCGTGTGACCGGCTGACGATGGCCGCGTCCGAGCACAAGGTGCGGATCAAGGACCTGGTCCGGCAGGTGATGCCGTGCACCCCGCTGACCGGGGATCTGGGTAAGGCCGACCTGGCGGTGCTGGAACGTTACGCCGATCCGCGTGCGCTGCTGCGGCTTGGGCGGGCCCGGCTGACCGCGCTGATCGTCAAGGAGTCGAAGAATCATCAGGGGCAGGCACGGGCTGAGCAGTGGCTGGCCGCGGCCCGGGCCGCGGTCGATCTCTACGGTGATCATCCGGCGGTCGCGTTCACCGACCTGGCCGCCGAGATCGCCACCGAGGTGCGGCTGCTACGCGCTATCGACGCCGAGCTCGCCGCTCACGCGGCCGAGCGGGAGTCCTGCTACCGGTGGGTGGATCCGATGCAGCTGGCCCGTAGCCTGCCCGGCCTGGCCGAAGTCGGCGGACCGGCGATGACCGCAGTCATCGGCGACGCCTCCCGGTTCCCGACAGCAGCGCACTTCAAGTCCTACCTCGGGCTCGCACCGCGGGCGTCGGAGACCGGAGACACCGACCGCAAGGGCCAGCCGATGTCCAAGGCCGGCTCCCGGCTCGCCCGGGCCACCCTGATCCGCGCCGCTGACTGGGCCCGCAAGCAGGACCCCCAACTCGCGCGGGTCTACCACCAGCAGATGGTCGAACGCGGCGCCGAACACCTCAAAGCCAGCTGCGTCGTCGCGGCCCGACTCGCCGAACGGCTCTGGACCGTCATGCGCCGCCGCATGCCTTACGTGATCTGCGACGTCGACGGCACCCCGGTCACCCCACCACAGGCGAAACGAATCATCGCCGAACACTGGACCGTGACCGAGGAGACCCGACGGCGACGGCGCAGCAGCAAACGCAGGGCGGGGAAGGCCCCTCAACAAGTCCTCACGGGACATGATCAAAAAGACGCTCGAAGCGTACGAACGAGGCGACCTTCCCCACACGAATCCTCCGTGACACCGTCACGGACCGTCAAGCAACACGGCCCCTTGACAACCAATCCCCGATAGGGAATCAG
>NZ_JBEEAC010000008.1:0-231440 GCF_040120695.1 Plantactinospora sp. B6F1
TGCGTCGTCGCGTACACCAGATGCTGCCCGTTGTACGGCGCGTAGGTGAAGTCCTTCAACGACACCCAACCCGACCTCGGCTGCGCCAACGCACCCGTCGACGACCACCGGTACGACGACGGAAGGGGGCAGTAGGCGCCCTGTGTCGGCGTCGGCGTGGTGCTGGCCGTCGGTGTCGGCCCCGGCGGGGTGGTGGCGGGCGGCGCGCCGACCCGGACCAACTGCCACTGCTGGTTCGTCCCGCCGTGGTCGGTGTACTGCACGACGCGGGCACTGTCCGCGGTGGACGCGTTCTGCACCTCCACCGCCTTACCACTGGCCCGTCCGATCAGCCGGATGTAGCCACCGGCGTCGACCGCCCGGAACTGCTGGTTCGTCCCACCGTGCT
Organism: Plantactinospora sp. B6F1; assembly: GCF_040120695.1. Lineage (NCBI taxonomy): Bacteria > Bacillati > Actinomycetota > Actinomycetes > Micromonosporales > Micromonosporaceae > Plantactinospora > Plantactinospora sp. B6F1. Next base: position 389 of record NZ_JBEEAC010000008.1, read on the forward strand.
CGGCGTACTGCACGATCGCGGCGCCATCCGCGGTCGAGTAGTTGGAGACGTCCAGCACCTTGCCCGAGTGCCGTGCCCGCACCAGGTAGTAGCCGTCACCGGAGTCGACGAACTGCCACTGCTGGTTCTCCCCGCCGGAGCGGGCGTACTGCTGGATGCAGGCGTTGTCGGCCGTCGACACGCCACACACGTCCAACGCCTTGCCGCTGTTGCGGTTCAACACCTCGTACCACGCGCTCGGATCGATCGGTCCCGACGGTGCCGGTGTGGTGGGGGTCGGCCCAGGCGTGCTGGGAGTCGGCCCCGGTGTGGTCGGTACGGGGGTGGCGCTGTTCAACGCCTCCAGGGTGGAGTTGTACGCGGCCTTCTTGTTGCCGTTGCAGTCGAAGAGCAGCGGGGTGCCGCTGGAGCGCCACGAGTCGCAGTCCCGCACACCCCACACGGTGATGCCGTTGCAGCGGGGAACCGCGAGGCAGTCGTTGACCACGTTGCGGTAGGTGTTGGCCTGGGTGGTGCCGGAGCCCTCGATGTCCAGCTCGGTGATCTGCACGTCCACGCCGAGCGCGGCGAAGCTGGACAGCGTGGTGCGGTAGTTGCTGTTGTACGGCGAGTTGGCGTTGAAGTGCGACTGGAAGCCGACGCAGTCGATCGGCACGCCACGCTGCTTGAAGTCGCGCACCATGTTGTAGACGGCCTGGGTCTTGGCCCAGGTCCAGTTGTCGGTGTTGTAGTCGTTGTAGCAGAGCTTCGCGTTCGGGTCCGCCGCGTCGGCGGCCCGGAACGCGGCCTCGATCCAGTCGTTGCCGGTGCGCTGCAGGTTGGAGTTGCGGCGGGCGCCGCTGTTGCCGTCGTCGAACGCCTCGTTCACCACGTCCCAGGCCACTACCTTGCCCCGGTAGTAGCTGGCCACCCGGGTGACGTGGTTCAGCATCGCCTGTCGTAGTGCGGTGCCCTCCATGCTCCGCATCCAGTCCGGCTGCTGCGAGTGCCAGGCCAGGGTGTGACCGCGCACCTGCCAACCACGGCTGAGGGCGTGGTTGACGATCCGGTCGGCGTTGCCGAAGGTGAAGTTGTTCTGCTGCGGCTCGGTCGCGTCGATCTTCATTTCGTTCTCGGCGGTGACGCTGTTGAACTCGCGGTTCAGGATCGAGGTGTACGCGCTGTCGCCGAGCCTTCCACCGGCGACGGCGGCGCCGAAGTACCGGCCGGACTGGGCCGCGGCGGCCCCGAGGGTCGTCTCGGCGGCCTGGGCGAGATTGGGCAGCAACGCCACCACGAGGGCCGCAACTATCGCGGCGGTTCCGGAAAGGAGGAGTGTTCGTTGTCGGGCTCGGGTAAGGGGATGAGTCCGGAAAATCATGCTGTTTCCTCCAGCGATGGGGATAGGGGAATCGCTGTCGCTGTTCGGGTGGGAGGTCCCGCTCAGATGGCGGCGACGATGCTGAGTCCGCCCGGTCGGCACGTCAGGGGTCCGGCCGGAGGCGAGGCGACTCTGACTACCTGACCAGGTAGGAGGTTGCGATGAAATAGCCCCGATCGCCCGCCGGAAGTGGCAGCGGGCGCTGGGTTCTCCAGGTGGTGGACGTGCTCACCTGGCAGGTGACTGGGCCTGATGGTGGTCTCCCGTGAGGCGCCTCCAGCGACTGGAAAGATCATGTGAGCGTTCACACTTATCGATGGCTTTCAGGCTGGCAGAAACCTCGAGGTTTTTCAACCGGTACTTTCGGACGCCGACCGGTAGTTTCGACCGGGGTTTCGGCCGAGGGCTCCGGCCGGAGTTGCGATCGGGGCCCGGCGTTGTCAGGCGGTCGGGCCGGTCGTGGCCGTCCGGGTGGAGCCGAGTTCCTCGGTCGGGCCCGCCGGCGGAGCCGGCCACGACTCGCGGATGCCGTACCGGCGGTAGACCCGGGCCAGCGGACCCGGCGCCCACCAGTTCCACCGCCCCAGCAGCCGCATCGTGGCCGGCACCAGCAGCGCCCGCACCAGGGTCGCGTCGACCACGATCGCCACGATCATCCCGACCCCGATCAGCTTGACGAAGACCACGCCACCGGTGGCGAACCCGGCGACCACGACGATCAGCAGCAGCGCGGCGGCGGTGATGATCCGCCCGGTGTGCTGGAGACCGGCCGCCACCGAGGCGGTGTTGTCGCCGGTGGCGTCCCACTCCTCACGCACCCGGGAGAGCAGGAAGACCTCGTAGTCGGTGGCGAGCCCGAAGAGCACCGCCAGCATCAGGATCGGATTGCTCGGTTCGATGAATCCGGTCGGGGTGAAGTCGAGCCAGCCGGCGAAATGTCCATCCTGGAAGATCCAGACCACCACGCCGAACGACGCGCCGATCGAGACCAGGTTCATCAACACCGCCTTGATCGGCAGCAGCACCGACCCGAAGGCGAGGAAGAGCAGCACCAGGGTTGCAGACGCCATGATCAGGGCCATCAACGGCAGCCGCGAGGTGAGGCTCTCCAGCAGGTCCACGTCGAAGGCGGGCCGGCCACCGACGAGTACCTCCGCGCCGGCCGGTGCCGGGAGGTCCCGGACGAGCCGGACCACCCGCTCCGCCACCGGGCCGGTCGGCTCGCCGGGATAGGTCACCGACAGCAGGGTGTGCTCGCCCCTGTTAGCGGTCACCTGCACCCCGGTCACCCCGGGGACCCGGCGCACCTCGTCGGCGAACCGCTGCGCCTGCGCCGCCGACGCACCGGAGACGAGCACCTCGACCGGGCCGACGCTGCCGCCCGGGAAGTCGGACTCGATCCGCTCGGCCACCATCCGGGGCACCGCGTCGGCCGGCAGCACCCGCTCGTCGAAGCCGCCGGCCTCCATCCGTACGGAGGGGGCGGCGAGGACGACCAGCACCGCGAGCACGCCGAGCAGGTAGCGCACCGGTCGGCGCATCACGCTGCGGGCCAGCCGGGCCCAGGCACCGGAACCGCCGACACCCGCCGTGCCGACCCGGTCGGCACCGTCCGGCCGGCGCCGCCACGGCAGGCGTACGGCGAGCGCGTTGATCCGCGACCCGAGCACCGCGAGCAGGGCCGGCAGTACGGTCAACGAGGCGAGCATCGCGACCAGGACGGCGGCGATCCCGCCGAACCCCATGGAGCGGAGGAACGACTGCGGGAAGATCAGCAGGCTGGCCAGCGCGGTCGCGATGGTGAGCCCGGAGACCATCACCGTCCGGCCGGCGGTGCCCATGGTGCGCCGGATCGCCTCGGTGCTCGGACGGCCGGCGGCGAGTTCCTCCCGGAACCGGCTGACGATGAAGAGCGCGTAGTCGACGGCCATGCCGAGGCCGATCAACGTGATGATGTTGATGGCGAAGACGGAGACGTCGGTGACCATGCCGAGCAGCCGGACGGCGACGAAGCCGCCGAGGATGGCCAGCCCGCCGACCAGCAACGGCGTCGCGGCGGCGACCAGCCCACGGAAGATCAGGATGAGCAGCACCAGCAGGATCGGCAGGGAGAACATCTCCGCCCGGGTGATGTCCTCGGTGGTCTGCTCGTTCGCCTCGACCAGGAAGGCGACGGTACCGCCGACCTCGGTGCTGACCCCGGGTGCGCTCAGGGTCGGCCGCAGTTGCCGGTACACCTCCGACTGCCTGTCCGGGTCGGTCGCCCGCAACCGCACCGCCGCGTAGGTGGCGTGCCGGTCCGCGGCGAGCAGGGCCGGCGCCCGGGTCTCGTACCAACTCGTCACGCTGGCGACCTCGGGATGCTGGCGGAGCCGGTCGAGGGTACCGGTGACCGGGTCCCGGAACGCCGGCTGATCGACGGTGCGCTCCGGGCTGGAGTAGAGCACCAGCAGGTCCGCGCCCTGGTTGCCGAGTTCGGCGGTGATCCGCCGGTCGGTACGGACCGACTCGCTGCCAGGGTCCTCGAAGCCGCCGCCGGTCAGCGAACCGAACACCCCGGTCCCCCAGGTCGCCCCGACCGCGACCAGCACCAGGCCGGCGGCGAGCACCGCCCACCGGAGCCGGACCATCGTCCCACCCCACCACCCGAACATCGCCGCTCCCTGTCAGCCGCCGAGGTCTCGGCCGTAGCAGTGCCTCTCCGGTGAACATCGTTCACCATGCCCACCGCGGTACTTCCCCGCCCTGGAACCCGCACACCGACACCGGCCAAGCCCGCACCCGGGGCTGCCCGGCCGAACTAGGCTTCCGGAGCATGACCGCCGAGCTACCCCGCAGCGCCGACGTCGTGATCGTCGGTGCCGGCCACAACGGCCTGGTGTCCGCGATCCTGCTGGCCCGGGCCGGCCTCGACGTGGTGGTGCTGGAGGCCGCCGAGACACTCGGCGGAGCCGCCCGCACCGAGAACCCGTTTCCGAAGGTGCCCGAGCTGCGGCACTCCACCGGCTCGTACCTGCTCGGCCTGATGCCGCCGGAGCTGATCCGGCTGCTCGACGTGAAGCTGCCGGTGCTGCGCCGGGACCCGCACTACTTCCTGCCCACCCCGGGCGGCCCCGGCTCGCCGTACCTGCTGTTCGGCGCCGACCGGGAGACGACCCGGCAGCAGATGGAACGGTTCTTCTCCCGGGCCGACGTGGCGGCCGACGACGCGATGCAGGCCGAACTCGCCGCGCTCCGCGACGACCTCGCGCCGGCCTGGCTGGCCGAGCCGCTGCCGGTGCCGGAGACCGCCGACCGCTACATCCGGCCCGCGCTGCGCCAGGTCTTCGAAGACCTGGTACGGGGCTCGGTCGCCGACTACCTCGCCCGGTTCGACTTCCGCTCCGAGCTGCTGGTCTCGATGTACGCGGTCACCGACGGCCTCTCCGGGCTGAACGCCGGACCGGACGACCCGGGCACCGGCCACAACTTCCTGGCCCACAACATGTGCCGGCTGCCCGGCGCGGGCGGCACCTGGATGATCGTGGCCGGTGGCATGGGCACCGTCAGCCAGACCCTCGCCGACGCCGCCCGGGCCGCCGGGGCGAAGCTGTTCGGCGGTACCCCGGTCGCCGCGATCACCCTGGACGGCGGCGCGGCCAGCGGTGTCGTGCTCGACGACGGCCGGAGCGTCGCCGCCGGGGTGGTGCTCGGCGCCGGCGATCCGTACCGGCTGATGGCGCTGGTGCCCGACGGCGCGCTGCCGGCCGCGCTCACCGAGCGGATGGCGGCGGTCCGGCGCACCGGCAGCACCCTCAAGGTCAACCTGGCGCTCGCCGGGCTGCCGGACTTCGCCTGCCTGCCCGAGGGTGCGCCGAGCCCGTTCGGCGCCACCATCCACCTCCTGCCCGGCTCGGCAGCGCTCCTGCCCGCCCCGGCCGGCTCGGCTGGCTCGACCGGCTCGTCGGCCTTGTCGACCGGCCCGTCAGCTGGCTCGACCGGCCCGTCAGCTGGCTCGACCGGCTCGACGGCTGGCTCGACCGGCTCGCCGATGGCGGCGCTGCGCGGCATGTGGGCGGACGTGCGGGCCGGACGGCTGCCGGACGAGCCGACCATCGAGTGGTACCTGCACACCACCGTCGACCCGTCGCTGCGCGACCCGGCCGGGCACCACTCGTCGGCGCTCTTCGTGCAGTCCGTCCCGTACGCCCCGACCGACGGTTCCTGGGACGAGTTGCTACCCGGATACGTGACCCGGCTACTGGAGATCTGCGACCGGTACGCCCCCGGCACCAGTGCACTGGTCGCCGACGCGGTGCCGCTGACCCCACCCGGCATCGAGGCGCACTTCGGGATCACCGGTGGGCACATCCACCACGTCGACAACACCGTCTCGTTCACCGACCGGATGCCCTACGCCACCGGGATCGACGGGCTCTACGCCGGCAGCGCGGGATGCCACCCCGCCGGCAGCGTGATCGGCGCGGCCGGGCACAACGCGGCCCGCCGCATCCTCACCGACCTCGGCCGGCTGTAAGGAAGGGCGCCCGCACTGGGCGCTTTCCGTTGTAGAGGGCCCCCTGCCAACACCTGGCTCAGTCGTCGACCCGGTGCGCCCGGATCGAGTGCCCGACGCTGGTCAGGCAGCGCCCACTGGCCAGGTCGAACCGCCAACCGTGCAACTGACAGGTGAGCTGGCCGTCCTCGACGATGCCGAACCGGGTCAGGTCCGCCTTCAGGTGCGGGCAGCGCCGCTGCACCACCCAGTCGCCGATGGTGACATCCTCGGCGTCGGTGGCCCGCTCGTGCTCGTCGTACCAGCCCTCGGCGTACTGGAGGCGCTCCTCGGAGAGGCACTTGAAGAAGGCGTAGACGAACTCGTTGTACTGGCCGATCCGGGCCGCCGAGAACCGGCAGGAGAGGAAGAGCGAGTTGACCCAGTCCACCTCCTCGATGTGCAGCAGATGCTCGATCAGCGCCCGCTCGGTACGGAACCGGTAGCGCACCTTCTCGTCCGCGTACGGCCGGACCTCCTTGCCCGGGAAGTCCACCAGGATCGACTCGACGCTCTCCCCGTCGTAGCCCACCAGGTCGAACCGGACCGGCCCGCCGACACCCTTGGCGAGGTAGATCGACTCGTCCAGCAGCGGCTCGATCCGGCGCTTCATCTCGGCCAGAACGTCGATCTCGGGGTGCCGCCAGGACGCCTTCGCCGCCTCGATCACCGGCCGGGACCGTTCCTGGTACGCCCGCAGGTGCTCTTCCTTACCCGCGAAGAACTCCCGCACGTCCGGCACCGGGTGGGTGGTGTGCACGCTGTCCGTACCGATCTCGGAGACGGTGCCGGGGAGCAGGATCACCCCGTTGTCGTAGCCGAGCCCGGTGTAGTGGTCGAGGAAGACCTGCTGGTCGGGGAAGATGTTCCCCTCGTCGCCGTGGATGTCGTTGAACTGCCACAGCTCGTCGTCGAGGAAGCACGGCGGACCGGCGATCGGGAACACCCAGGACGCCTTGAGGTCGTCGATGTAGCGGATGGTCCGGTCCATCTGTCGGTCCCGCTTCTGCTTGCCGAACGCGGTCTTCGCGGCGCTGGGCAGCTCGTAGACCATCGGGTACCAGATCGCGCCGGAGAACTGGAGCAGGTGCGCGTGCACGTGCCCCAGCTCGGCGAAGACCCCGAGGTCGGTGGGGCGGGCGTCGTTCTGGTTCAACAGGCGTACGCCGTCGTACTCCACCCAGAGCGAGGAGTCACCGATCGGGCCGTCGGTGGGACTGGTCAGCGCCTGGATCATCACTTTCAGGCCGCCGTCCAGCTCCACGACCTCGTCGCTCTTCGTCCGCAGGAAGCTGGTGAAGCCCAGCTCCCGCAGCTCGTCCTCCAGCTCCGAGGTCGGGTACTCCGGCAGCAGGACGGTGGCCTTCTTCGAGACGAAACGCTTGAGGTGCGCCGCGTCGAAGTGGTCCCGGTGCAGGTGGGAGACGTAGAGGTAGTCGACGTCGCCGAGGGTCTCCCAGTCAAGCTGTGAATTGTCCGGGAAAGGGAACCATGAGGCGAAGTAGGCAGGGTTGACCCACGGGTCGCACAGGATGCTGCCCGCACCGGTGTCGATCCGCATACTCGCGTGTCCCGTACCGGTCAAACGCACCGCACAGTCCCCCTAGACATCGACAATCCCATCCCTCGCCACCGGCGATCGAAGGCCTACGCCCAAACGCTACCGGAGGCCCCGTACCGGTCTACCCGCGACGCCGGGTTGCGCCACCCGATCGCGCCGGAGCCTCGCGGCGGGAGCCGAAGCGTGCCGGAAGGGCCGGCCCGTGCGCCGTGTCCCCGGCGGCACATGCCAGACTTACCAGCATCCGATCGTGAGGAAGGACCGGAAAGTGGCTGGAAGCGAGCCGGTGACGTCACCCGACCAACGCAAGCCGGGACACCGCAGGGCGGGCCGGATCGGCGCGATCCTCTCCGCGGCGGTGCTGGTGTCGATGATGTTCAACAACAACGAGGTCAGCGGCATCGCGAAGATCTGGCTCGGAGCGATCGCCGCCGCCCTGGTCCTAGCCGTCGTCGGCGACGCGATCCTGCGCCGCAACGGCCTGCGTTCCTGACCCCGGCCGGATGCGCGACTGGCCGCCGAGGCGGATCACTGGCCCAGTAGCAGGTCCTTGACCTCCTTGAGCGCGGCGTCGACCTCGGCCTCGAAATAGCCGCCCGGCACCAGCCCGAACCGGGTGGTGTCGAGGTCGGCCGGGTTGACCGGCATCGGGCCCCGCCCCGCCATGCTGCCGAGGATCCCCTCGAACAACCGGTCGACCTGGTCCGGGTCGTAGCCGCTGCCGAACCGGCGTACCTGGAAAGAGCGCCGGATGTGATCGATCCGGGCCATGTCGCTACCGGGCGGACCCATCATCGGCGGACCGCCGAGCCCCGGGCCGCCCGCCGGTGGCCCTCCCATCGGCGGCCCGCCGGCCGGCCCCGGCATCGGCGGTAGGGCATCGCCCATGCCGCGCCCCGGACCACGTTGGTCCCGGTCCGGCATCCGAATCTCGGCCGTCATGTCGGCCCGGCCGGGCCGACCCGTGTCGAAACCGTCGAAGCGCTCGTCCGGCCCGAAGCCGCCGGGGGGACCACCCGGAGCAGCCGGGCCGCCGGGTGCGCGCGGAGGAAGTGCTGCCCCCGGGCCGCGCTGCGGGTCGAACCCACCCCGCTGCGGGTCGAACCCACCACGCTGAGGCTCCGGCGGACCACCCCGCTGAGGATCGAAACCACCACGCGACGGCGGCTCCGCCCCGGCACGCTGCGGATCAAACCCACCCCGCTGAGGATCGAAACCACCACGCGACGGCGGCTCCATCCCGGCACGCTGCGGATCAAACCCACCCCGCTGAGGATCGAAACCACCACGCGACGGCGGCTCCGCCCCGGCACGCTGCGGATCAAACCCACCCCGCTGGCCGCCGAAGCCGCCGCTGAAGGTGCCGGTCGGCTCGTCGTACTGACCGTAGGGATCGTTGGGCGGGCCTGCCTGGGCCGGCATCGGCCGCGGCGGAAGCTGGCCGGGCGGGAGCCCTCGGTCGTCACGCATCGGCGGGCCCATCCGGTCGGGCGGGCCCATCCGGTCCGGGGCTCCTCGGTCGGTCAGCCGCGGGCCGCCGCCCCGACCGCCGCCGCGCTCCTCCAGCTCGGCGATCTGCCGCTCCACCCGGTCGAGGTGCAGGTCCACCTGCCACTCGTCGTATCCGCCGAAGCGCACCCGGAAGACGACGTCGTGCACCTCCTGGGCGGCAACGGGCGCGCCCAGCGACTCACCGGCGAGCGTGGCCTCGACACGATCCAGGAACGTGTCCACCTCATCGACCTTGTAGCCCCGCCGGAGCGCCTTGCGCCGGAAACGCTGACCCTGACTCGCCACTATGTCTCCTGGTTCGCTCGCTCGCTTCGCTCGCTCACGCCGCCGCCCCGCCACGCGCGTCGGCGCCGCAATCGGCACTACTAAGCCTGTCGACCCGGTCGCTCACTGCGTCACCGCCGCGGCGGCCAGCTGGCCGCACGCCCCGTCGATCTCGCGCCCCCGGGTGTCCCGGACGGTCGTCGAGACACCGGCCGCCCGGAGCCGCCGGACGAACTCCCGCTCCACCGGCTTGGGGCTCGCGTCCCATCGGCTTCCCGGAGTCGGGTTGAGCGGGATCAGGTTGACGTGGGTCAGTCGGCCGGCCAGCAGCCGACCGAGAAGGTCGGCCCGCCATGGCTGGTCGTTCACATCTCTGATCATCGCGTATTCAATGGACACCCGACGCCCTGTGCGCTCCGCGTAGTGCCATGCGGCGTCCAGCACCTCGGCAACCTTCCACCGCTGGTTAACCGGAACCAGTTCGTCGCGCAGCTCATCATCGGGCGCATGCAGCGACAACGCAAGAGTCACCGAGAGTCCCTCCTCGGCCAGCCGCCGCATCGCGGGGACCAGGCCGACCGTGGAGACGGTGATGTGCCGCTGTGAGAGGCCGAGCCCCTCCGGTGCGGGCTCGGTCAACCGCCGGACGGCGGCAACCACCCGCGCGTAGTTGGCGAGCGGCTCGCCCATGCCCATGAAGACCACGTGGGACAGCCGGGACGGTGCCCCGGCGATCACGCCGGACGCGGCCACCCCGGCGAGCTGCACGGCCTGGTCCACGATCTCGGCGGTGGAGAGGTTGCGGGTCAGCCCGGCCTGGCCGGTGGCGCAGAACGGACAGGCCATGCCGCAGCCGGCCTGGCTGGAGATGCAGACGGTGACCCGGTCCGGGTAACCCATCAGCACGCTCTCCACCAGCGAGCCGTCGTGCAACCGCCACAACGCCTTGCGGGTCGCGCCATCGTCGGTGGCGACCTCGCGTACCGGGGTGAGCAGGTTCGGCAGCAGGTCGGCCGCGATCCGGTCCCGTACCGCGGCGGGCAGGTCGGTCATCCGCGCCGGGTCACGGACAAGCCGCCCGAAGTAGTGCGTGGAGATCTGCCGGGCCCGGAACGCGGGCTCCCCCAGCTCGGCGACGGCCGCCTGCCGGCCGGGCAGATCGAGGTCGGCGAGGTGTCGGGGCGGCATCGCCGCGCGACGCGACGGGGACCGGGTCGGATCGTCCGGCGCAATCTGGATCAAGGGCAGGCTCGTCATGGCCTGTCCAGTCTCCCACGTCCGCGCGACAACGCACCTGGCCGGAGGTGCCGAACCCCTGACCAGGCCCTCGGCGCGCGGATGTGCAGGCTCATCTCACCTCTCAACCGGCCGGAGCGAAGATCGCCAGCAGCAGGTAGGCGGTGGGCACCGCGAAGAGGATCGAGTCCAGCCGGTCCATCAGTCCACCGTGCCCCGGTAGCAGGTTGCTCATGTCCTTGACCTTCAGGTCCCGCTTGATCATGGATTCGGCGAGATCGCCCAGGACGGCCGCGACCGAGACCGCCACCCCGAAGAGGGCACCCCACCACAGCTGCACGTCGAGCAGGTACGCCAGGAGCAGGGAGCTGCCCACCGCGGCCGCCAGCACCGAGCCGGCGAAGCCCTCCCAGGACTTCTTCGGGCTCACCGAGGGAGCCATCGGATGCTTGCCGAAGGCGACTCCGGCGGCGTAGCCACCGGTGTCGGAGAGGACCACCGCGACCAGGGTGGCAAGTATCCGCAGGTCACCGTCGGCCGGCTCGGCGGCGAGCAGCGCCGCGAACCCGCCGAGGAACGGCACGTAGACCGCGATGAGAGCGGCGGCGGTCATGTCCCGCTGGTAGCCGGCCGGCCCGTCCCCGAGTCGCCAGACCATGGTGGCGAGTACGGTCACCAGCAGCCCGAGGCTGAGCGCGTCGGGGCCGGCCCACCAGGCGAGTCCGACCATCAGCAGCCCACCGGCGACCAGCGGCACGAGCGGCGGTCGCATCCCGGCGGGGCGTACCGCACGGGTCATCTCCCAGATGCCGACGCTGACCGCGAGCGCCACCACGAGCAGGAACGCCGGCCGGAACAGGAAGAGCGGCACGACGATCGCCGCACCGAGCGCCAGCCCCACACCGATCGCGGCCGGCAGGTTCCGGCCCGCCCGGGACTGCCCGGCAGGCTTGCCGGACCGGGTCGCCCTACGCCGCCCTCGGCCGGCTCGGACCGGCGGCACGGGTTCGGGTGCAGGTTCGGGATCCGGTTGCGGAACCGGATCGACCAACGGCCAGCCGACCGGGTTGGTCGGGGCGTCCGCCGCCGGCTCGGCGCCGACCCAGGCCTCGTCCGGCCTGTCAGGCCGGTCGGACAGGTCGAGCCAATCGGGCCGGTCGGGCCTGTCGCGGTAGGTCGCCCGGCCGGCCTCGGAACGCGCCGGTCCACCAGCCGGCCCGGGAGGCGGCCGCTCCACCGTCGGATCCGGTCTGCCGTGCCAACTCCCGCGCCTGCCCGGCCGACCGGCCGGACCGACGCCCTCGGCCAGCGACGGGTCCGGTACGCCCTCGGCCAGCCGGTCGGCGCGCTGCCCGGCTGGCCCGCCCGCCCGCCGACCGGCCCCGGGGTAGCCGTCGACCGCCCCCGGACTGCCCTGGGGCACCGCGGGATGGGTCTCCGCCGCACCCGGATAGCCGTTCGGCACGGCCGGGTACGCGTCCGTCGGTGCCGAATAGGGGTCGGGCGCGACCGCATAGGGGTCGGGCGCGGCACCGCCGTGCCGCGCCCGAGCCCAGGTGTCGTCGTCGCCGGCCGCTCGCTGTCGGCCCGACGGTCCGTCCTGCTGCCCCGGGCCACGGGACCATTCGGGGCCACGTGGTTGCTCCGGCCGCTGCCGGCCACGCGGCTCCGCGGTACCGCCGTAGGGGTCGACGTGGGACATCAGACCTCGAGCAACTCGGTTTCCTTGTGTTTCACCAACTCGTCCACGTGCGAGACGTACCTGTGGGTGAGGTCGTCCAGCTCCTTCTCGGCACGCCGCCCGTCGTCCTCGCCCGCCTCGCCGTCCTTGACGATGCGGTCGAGTTCCTCCTTGGCACGCCGACGGACGTTCCGGATCGCCACCTTGGCTTCCTCGCCCTTGTGCCGGGCCACCTTGATCATGTCCCGGCGCCGTTCCTCGGTCATCTGCGGCAGCAGGATGCGCAGCTGGGTGCCCTCGTTGTTCGGGTTCACGCCGAGGTCGGAGTCGCGGATCGCCTTCTCCATGGCGTGCAGCTGCGACGCGTCGTACGGCTTGATGATCGCCATCCGCGGCTCGGGCACCCCGACCGAGGCCATCTGGGTCAGCGGGGTGGGGCTGCCGTAGTAGTCGATTATGATCTTGGAGAACATCGCCGGAGTGGCCCGCCCGGTACGGATTGCGCCAAACTCCTCCTTGGCGTGCTCGACCGCGCGCTCCATCTTCTCCTCGGCCTCGAGGAGGGTGTCGTCGATCACCTGCTCCTTCGCCTCCCTCTGCTGGCTACTGCTCCCGAAATCTCCACCCGGGCCCCCACCGCCGGCCCGGGAACCTGCCCGACTCACGTCGTGATCAACGTACCGATCGGCTCGCCGGCTACCGCTCGGATGATGGTGTCGTCGCCCTCCGCGCCGAACACCAGCATCGGTAGGCCATTCTCCTCGCACAGACTGAACGCGGCGGCGTCGGCGACCCGGAGACCGCGACGCAGCACCTCGGAGAAGGTGATCTTGTCAAGCTTGCTGGCACCGGGGTCGGTACGCGGATCGGCGGTATAGACGCCGTCCACCCCGTTCTTGCTCATCAGTACCACGTCGGCGCGGATCTCCAGCGCCCGCTGCGCCGCGACGGTGTCGGTGGAGAAGTACGGCATCCCGGCACCCGCGCCGAAGATCACCACTCGGCCCTTCTCCAGGTGCCGGATGGCGCGCAGCGGGATGTACGGCTCGGCGACCTGGGCCATCGTGATCGCACTCTGCACCCGGGTCTCGATCTCCTCCTTCTCCAGGAAGTCCTGGAGGGCGAGGCAGTTCATCACGGTACCGAGCATGCCCATGTAGTCGGCCCGGGCCCGGTCCATGCCACGCTTCTGCAACTCCGCGCCACGGAAGAAGTTCCCGCCGCCGACCACCACCGAGACCTGCACGCCCCGGCGTACCACGGTTGCGATCTGCCGCGCGATGGCCTGGACGACGTCCGGATCGACGCCGATCGCCCCACCGCCGAAAACCTCACCGGAGAGTTTGAGTACCACCCGGCGGGGCCGCCCGGGAGGCGGTGCCGTCGGGTCGTCCGCCGCCAGGGTCCGGTCACTCACAACCTGCGTCATCCGACCCGCCTTCCCACACCGGTACGCCGGCGCCCAGTTCAGCCATCCTGCCGCTGCTGACCCTACGTGACGAGGAGGCCGCGGTGTCCGTCACGTACACCTGCGGCCTCCCGTCCGTGTCGACTCCCACCGCAGGTCCGGTCACGGCGACCCGGGCCCACGGTAACGACTCAGGCCTGACCCACCTCGAAGCGGACGAACCGGGTCACCTCGATGCCGGCCTCGGCCAGCACCTGCTTGACCGACTTCTTGTTGTCGGCGACCGAGGCCTGCTCGGTCAGGACGTAGTCCTTGAAGAAGGCGTTCACCCGACCCTCGACGATCTTCGCCAGGGCGGCCTCGGGCTTGCCCTCCTCCCGGGCGGTCTGCTCGGCGATGTGCCGCTCGGAGGCGACGGTCTCGGCCGGCACCTCGTCCCGGGTCAGGTACTTGGGACGCATCGCGGCGATCTGCATAGCGACGGCGCGCGCGTCGGCGTCGCCCGCCTCGTCGGCCTTGCCGCTGTACTCCACCAGCACGCCGACCTGCGGCGGCAGGTCCTGCGCCTTGCGGTGCAGGTACACCGCGACGGTCCCGTCCAGGACGGCGAAGCGGTTGAGCACCAGCTTCTCACCGATCTTGGCCGACTGCTCCTGCACGGCGTCGGCGACGGTCCGGCCGTCGGGCAGCGTGCTGCCGAGCAGCGCCTCGGCGTCGGCGACCCCGGCCTGCGCGCCGTGCTCCACCAGGAGCTGGGCGAACGCGATGAAGTCGGCGTTCTTGGCGACGAAGTCCGTTTCGCAGTTGAGTTCGAGCAGCGCCTTGCCGGAGTGCGCCACCAGGCCATTGGCGGCCGTCCGGCCGGCCCGCTTGCCGACGTCCTTGACGCCCTTGACGCGCAGAATCTCGACGGCCTTGTCGAAGTCGCCCTCGGCCTCGGTGAGGGCCTTCTTGCAGTCCATCATGCCGGCGCCGGTGAGGTCCCGGAGCTTCTTGACGTCCGCGGCGGTGAAGTTGGACATGACTCTCTCTTCGGTGTGTAACGCGGCTGATTCGTGGTGCTTCTGCGGACTACCCCGATCGGTACGTATCCGCGCCGTGACTCGTAGCGGTTCGGGACCCGCCGGCTGCGACGATCAGCCGGCGGTTCCCGACACGAAGATCACTCGGCGGCGGCGACGCCCGCCGGCTCGCCGGCCTTCCGCTCCGCCTCGCCGGACGCCTTCTTCTCGTTGTCCTCGATCAGCTCGCGCTCCCACTCGGCGAGCGGCTCGCCAGCGCCGACCACACCCGGCTCGGGCTTCTCGTCGGTCCCCCGGCGCTTGCCGGAACGGGCGATCAGCCCGTCACCGACGGCCGCCGCGATCACCTTGGTCAGCAGCTCGGCGGAGCGGATCGCGTCGTCGTTGCCCGGGATCGGGAAGTCGACCTCGTCCGGGTCGCAGTTGGTGTCGAGGACGGCGATGACCGGAATGCCCAGCTTACGGGCCTCGTCGACGGCGATGTGCTCCTTCTTGGTGTCGACCACCCAGATCGCGGCCGGGACCTTCTGCATGTCCCGCAGACCACCGAGGGTGCGCGACAGCTTGTCCTTCTCGCGGGAGAGCTGCAGGGTCTCCTTCTTGGTGTAGCCCTGCGCGGTGCCCGACAGGTCGCCGAGAGCCTCCAGCTCCTTCATCCGCTGCAGCCGCTTGTAGACCGTCTGGAAGTTGGTAAGCATGCCACCCAGCCAGCGGTGGTTCACGTACGGCTGGCCGACCCGGGTCGCCTGCTCGGCGATCGCCTCCTGGGCCTGCTTCTTGGTACCCACGAAGAGGATGCTGCCGCCCTCGGCGACGGTCCCGCGCACGAAGTCGTACGCCTTCTCGATGTAGTCGAGAGTCTGCCGCAGGTCGATGATGTAGATGCCGTTACGCTCGGTGAAGATGAAGCGCTTCATCTTCGGGTTCCAGCGCCGGGTCTGGTGCCCGAAGTGGACACCGCTCTCCAGCAGCTGACGCATGGTCACGACGGCCATGGTGGGGTACTCCTCGGTTGTCCCTGGTTGTCACGCCGGGCCGGCGGCCTGGCGTCCTGGTGCCTGATCGCCGGCCATGGCGGACCCGATGGGAAATCGGGACCAGGGGGCCGTCGCCCCACGGACGAACCGTGGAGAGGGCACGCGAGGTCGACCGCGCGAGGCGGTCGCCAATCGCCAAGTGTACGCCCCGCCGCGCCCACCAGCGCACAAACCCCCACCCGCCATCGCTCACCGCCAGATCCGGTCAACCTGACCGGCGGATGCCCAGGTGGGCGGCCTCATCCGGGCACGCTGTCCCCGAATGCCCCGGTCGTCACCCCTGGTCCGGGCGATGCGGCCAGCCGCCTCGACGCCGAGTCCGCGTCGCACCCGTTCCGCGTCCCGCCCCTTCGACGTTCCGCCCGTTCCGCGTCCCGCCCCTTCGACGCCCCGCCCGTTCCGCGTCCCACCGCCGGGCGGGCGTCAGCCGGCCGCGAGCGCCGCCGCCACGAAGAGCACCAGGCCGATACTGAGATAGCCGGTCGGCGGGCGAAGCCATCCGCGAGCCGGATCGGCCAGGACGGCGGCGCTGGTGGCGAGACCGTACAGGCCGACGGCGAAAATCGGCAGTCCCAGCACCAGGAAGGTCCCGGAGAGCAGCGCTGACGGCAGGACCGGATCACCGAGTGCTCCGTCGAGAAGCAGGCGTACCGCCGGCACCTCGAAAATCACCACGAGAAGCACCAGGATCACGGCCAGTGCCGGCCGACGGGTCCGGTACACGCCGTCGCCGGGCGGGAGGCCGAGTCCGCCGGGCAGCCCCGGTGCCGGCTGGCCGGGGGCGCCGGCGGTGCTCGACCGGTACGGCCCCGCCGGGTCGATCGCCTCGGCGCGCTGGCCCGGGTCGGCACCGCCCGGTACGCCACCCACGCCGGCACGCGGGTCGATCTGCGGCACCAGGTTCGTCGGCTGGTCCAGCACGCCGGTCTGGTCGGCGCCACGACCCGGTTGCCCGCCCTCATGACCACTGCCGGAGAGGGCGGGATCACCGCCGGGGCCCGACCGCCAGCCCTCACCGCCACCACCGGACTGGGCATGGGCGCCGCCACCGACGGACTGGGCGGGAGCGCCGCCACCGACGGACTGGGCGGGAGCGCCGCCACCGACGGACTGGGCGGGAGCGCCGCCACTGACGGACTGGACCGGATCGGCGCCACGGACGGGCTGGACGGGATCGGCGCTGCTGCGAACCGACGCGACGGGATCGGCGCTGCGGCTCGGCTGGACGATCGGGTAGCCGGTCAACGGCGAGGGGCCATGGTCGGCGCTCCTGGGCGGCCCTCCCGGATCGGCGACCTCGCCAGCCGGCCGCGCCGGGCCGGCCGGCCCGGCGCCATGCCGGCCGCCGCCCCAACCCTGGTCCGGGCCGGACGGGCCGGCATCGTGCCGACCGGTGACGTCGGCCGCACCGGGTGCCGTGGCGCCGGCCTGCTGTCCGGACGGATCCGCAGCCCAGGGGCTGGGCGGATACCCCGATCCGGTGCCGGTCGGGGTGGCGCCGAAGCTCGGCAACGGGACGTCCAGGGATGGCCGGGCGGGATCAGCGGCACCCGTCGGTACGAAGCCGGGGTATCCGCCGCCGTCCAGTGGGTTCCCGCCGCGCGGGTCCGGCGCCGCGTACGGTTCCGGACCGGTGGGACGCGACGATGCCCCGTACCGGGCTGGATCGGCGTACCGGTCGGTGCTGGCGTCGAAGGATCGGTCGTAGCGGCCGTCCGGTGCCGGACCACCGCGCTGGGGCGGCGCTGCCGGCTGTTCGTCGTCGGCGTAACGGTCCTCGCCGAGGCCGTGCCAGCGCTGGTCGGGGTAGCCATGGTCGTCGGCCCGCCAGCCGGAGGTCTGCTCTTCCGGAAAGTTGCGTTGCTGCTCCACGGCCACGCACCGTATGTGGCCTGCCGGGGTGTCCGCCAGTCGGCCGGTCCGCCGCCGGTCGACGGCGGGATGCCCGCCGGCCGGTCGCCGCTGACGTCTGCCGATGCGGTTGGCGGGCCGGGGCCGGCGCTGGCGGGCCGCGTTACTCCGCCGCTCGATGGCACCCCTGGCGATCTCGTTTCGCCCGCTCCCGTCCTCACCAGGACATAGCAGCCAAGGGGCTTGATCGTCCGACCATCCACAGGACCCTCGGATATCCACAGCCCGGGCACCTCCGGGTTGTCCCGGTTGCCCGCGGGAGCCAGGGTCCGGTCATGACAGCGGCGAGACAGGCGATCGGCGCGTACGGCGAACGATGCGCGGTACGGCACCTGGTCGAGGCGGGGCTGCGGGTGGTGGCCCGCAACTGGCGGTGTGGCCACGGCGAGATCGACATCATCGCCTGGGACGGCGACGTCCTCGCCTTCTGCGAGGTCAAGACCCGACGGGGCGACACGTTCGGCACGCCCGCCGAGGCGGTGGTGGGCAGGAAGTCACGCCGGGTGCGCCGGTTGGCCGCCGAGTGGCTGCGGACCAGCGGGGTGCATCCGGAGCAGATCCGGTTCGACGTCGTCGAGGTGTACCCGGCGCGCAGCGGACCCGCCCGCGTCGAGCACCTGCGGGCGGCGTTCTGAGTACGACGATCTCCTTATTGCAAGATATTGGCAACAAGGCGAGACTCGCTCCATGCCCCCACCCGAGTCCCACCCGCACGCCGGCCCCGCCGCGTCGATCCGACGGTCCCTGTTCCTGCACGCACCGATCCGCCGGATGCCCCGGGCGGTGCTGCGGCAGATGCTCGACCAGGTCGACGACGACACCCCACCGGGCGGCCCCGACGCCCCGGTCGCCCGGCTCGAGCGGCGGATCGCCGACCTGTTCGGCACGGAGTCGGCGCTCTTCTTCCCGACCGGCACGATGGCGCAGCAGGTGGCGCTGCGGATCCATGCCGAGCGTCGCGGCCGGCACGCGTTCGCCGCACATCCGCAGAGCCACCTGGACGTCTGGGAGCAGCGGGGCTACCACGCGGTGCACGGGCTGCGGTTCCATCCCGTCGGGGACCGGCACCGGCTGATGACCGGCGCCGCTCTGGCGGCGATCGGGGAACCGCTGGCCGCGGTGGTCTGGGAGCTGCCGCAGCGGGACATCGGCGGGCAACTACCCGAGTGGGACGAGCTGCGGGAGCAGGTCACGGCTGTCCGGGCCCGAGGTGCGGCGGCGCATCTGGACGGCGCCCGGATCTGGGAGGCGCAGACCTACTACCGCCGGCCGTTCGCGGAGATCGCCGGCCTGTTCGACACCGTCTACACCTCCCTCTACAAGGCCCTGCTCGGCGTCCGGGGTGCCGTACTCGCCTCCGACGCCGAAACCCTCGCCGAGGCAGCGGTGTGGCGGAGCCGGCTGGGTGGGGCGATCCACGATGCCTGGCCACTGGCGCTGACCGGTCTCGCCGGCCTGGACAACCTGCTGCCCCGGATGCCGGCGTTCCGGGAGCACGCGATCGCGATCGCCGCCGCGATCAACACCGACGGTACGGCGCTGGCCTGGCCGGATCCGCCCCAGACACCGATCTTCCACGTCCACCTCCCCGCGTCGAGCCAGGACGTCGAACGGGCCGGTGCGGAGATGGTCGCCGAGCACGGCGTCCAACTCTTCCCGCGGGTACGCTCCGCCCCCGACCCGAGACGGTGCAGTTTCGAGGTCACGGTGGGCGAGCAGGCGATGTCCTTCGCCCCGGACGAGGTCGTCGCGCTCCTGCACGAGCTTCTCGACCGGGCCGGGGCATCCGGAAAACGGCGGACCTGAGCCGCCTCGGCCCGGGCGGATAGCCGGGCCTGCCGACCGACCACCCGGTCGGAGAGCGGCCGCCATCAGGGGTGACCGTCCGACGGCGGCCACCTAGCGTCGACGGCGGCCACATAGCACAGTCGCAGCTTGATCGTCCGGACATCCACAGGACCCCCGGTTGTCCACAGGCCACTCTGTCGGGCCCGCCCACCGGGGCCGTTCCGGGCAGGGTCGAGCACATGCCGATGCCGCGAGACCGCTTTCCCGGGTCCGATCGATGAGTTATGCCAAGGTGCTCTGTGTGGGACTGGTCGGCGTGGCCGGGCACGTCGTCGAGGTCGAGGCCGACCTGTCCACCGGCCTGCCCACCGTCGTGCTCTCCGGACTGCCCGACACCGCACTCAACGAGGCCCGAGATCGGGTGCGCGCCGCGATCGTCAACTCCGGTCAGCGCTGGCCGAACCGCCGGATCACGGTCAACCTCCTGCCGGCGACGCTACCCAAGCACGGTTCGGCGTTCGACCTCGCCATCGCGGCGGCGCTGCTCGGCGGCTCGGGCGAACTGCCCCTCGCCCCGCTGGACGAGGTAGCCGTGCTCGGCGAGTTGGGACTCGACGGCACGGTTCGACCGGTCCGGGGCGTGCTACCGATGGTCGCGGCCGCCGCCCGAGCCGGCATCACCCGGGTGGTCGTACCCCTGGCGAACGCCGCAGAGGCGTCGGTCGTACCAGGAGTACGGGTCCGGGCGGTCGACACCCTGCACCGGTTGGTGAGCTTCGTCCGGGACGGCACGCCGCTGCTCGATCCGCCGACCGCGCCCGCGGTGCCGCCCCGACCCGGCCCGGATCTCGCCGACGTCGCCGGACAGCTGCTCGGCCGACGCGCGTTGGAGATCGCCGCGGCCGGCGGTCATCATCTGGCCCTGTTCGGCCCGCCCGGCGCCGGCAAGACCATGCTGGCCGAGCGCCTGCCCTCGATCCTTCCCGAGCTGGACGACGAGGCGGCACTGGAAGTGACCGCATTGCACTCGATCGCCGGGCTGCTGCCTCCGGACGGGCGGCTGCTGCGCCGACCGCCGTTCCAGGCCCCGCACCACACGGCGACGATCGCCTCGCTGGTGGGTGGTGGGTCGGGGCTGGCCCGGCCCGGCGCAGTGTCGTTGGCCCATCGTGGGGTGCTCTTTCTCGACGAGGCCCCCGAATATGCCCGAGGCGCCCTGGAGGCGCTGCGCCAACCGTTGGAGAGCGGCCGGATCGTACTGACCCGGGCCCGGGGCGGCACCGAATATCCCGCCCGGGTGCAACTGGTGGTGGCGGCGAACCCGTGCCCGTGCGCGAAACCCTCCGGGGACATCTCGTGCGAGTGCCCGCCGTTGGCACGCCGCCGCTACCTCGGCCGGCTTTCCGGCCCGCTGCTGGACAGACTGGACGTACAGGTCACGGTGAGCCCGCTGCGCGCGGCGGAACTGATGGCCGCCGAGCAGACCGTCGAATCGTCCGCCGTGGTCGCCGAACGGGTCGGCAGGGCCCGCGCCGCCGCCGCTGACCGTTGGGCCGCCGGTGGTTGGCGGGTCAACGCCGAGGTGCCGGGGCCGCAACTGCGCCACCCCCGGTGGCGGTTACCGGCGAACGACACGTACGCGCTGCGCCGGCTGCTCGACAGCGGCGCGCTCTCCGCCCGGGGCTTCGACCGGGTGATCCGGGTGGCCTGGAGCATCGCCGACCTCGACGGTCGGCAACGCCCCGACGCCGATGACGTGCACGAAGCGACCCAACTCCGCACCGGGAGCATCGCATGACCGGACCAGCCCGCCCCGCTTTGTCAACCCCCGGCCCGTCCACCGACCCGTCCCGGTCCGATCCGGGGCCGGACGACCAGATGGATGCCCCGCCCCCGGTCACCTCGGCCCAGGATCTCGACGCGCGGGTGGCAATGGAGGAAGATCGCCTGGCTCGCATCGCCCTGACCTGGCTCTTCGAGCCCGGCACCCGGGCGGTGTTCCGGCTGGTACAGCAGTTCGGAGCGGCCGGGGCGTTACGCCGACTGCTCACCGGAGAGGTTCCGGACCACCGCTTGCGGGCAACGGTCGAGTCCCGGTTGGTCGCCGGAGACCCGTGGCAGGTCGCGCTCGCCGCCGCCGAGCAGACCGAGCGGCTCGGCGCGCGCGTGGTGACTCCCACCGACCCGGAATGGCCTACCCGGCTGCCGAGTCTCGACCGGCTGCCCCTGCCCGGTGCCGGCCGCAGGGTCGACCAGGAGACGGCACCGCCGCTCTGCTTCTGGGTGCGCGGTGCCTGGCCACTCGGGCCGGCGTTGCAACGATCGGTGGCGGTGGTCGGATCCCGGGCCGCAACCCCGTACGGGCTGCACGTCGGCACCGAGATCGCCTTCGGTCTGGCCGAACGCGACTGGACCGTCGTCTCCGGCGGTGCGTTCGGCATCGACGCGGCAGCGCACCGGGGCGCCCTGAACGCCGGTGGCGTGACCGTGGCGGTACTCGCCTGCGGGCTGGACCGGCCCTATCCGGTGGGCAACACCGCCCTCTTCGACCGGATCGCCGATGTCGGCCTGCTGGTCAGCGAATGGCCTCCCGGGGCAGAGCCGCTGCGGCCCCGGTTCCTCATCCGCAACCGGGTGATCGCCGCCGCGACCGCCGGCACCCTGGTCGTCGAGGCGGCGGCCCGCAGCGGTGCCACCCAGACGCTGCGCCGGGCGATCGCGATGGGGCGACCGTCGATGGTGGTGCCCGGGCCGGTCACCTCCGCCATGTCGGTCGGGGCGCACGAACTGCTCCGGGAATATCCCGAGGTGCGACTGGTCACCGGCGTGCCGCACGTGCTTGAGGAGGTGGGACGCATCGGTGCCGACCTCGCCCCGCCGGTTCGTGGCCCCGACCGGCCACAGGATGCGCTCGACGACGAGGCGGCGTTGATCCTGGAGTCGGTCCCCCGACGCGGCCCGATCGGCCCGGACATCCTCGCCGCCCGGACCGGCCTGGACCTGCGTACCGCCCTGCGCAAGCTCTCCCTGCTGGAACAGCTGCGCCTGGTGGTCCGCCGCGACGAGGGGTACGTACTCGCTCCGGCGGCGACCCGACCCAGCCACGGCCCGTCGCACCAGCCCGTACGGTGAAGATGGCTGCGAGCGGGCGACGACGGCGGGCCAGCTTGACGTGGTCGATGCTGGAGGTCCACCGTCACGGGTGATGAGCCAGCCCAGTCGCAGTACCCGCAGCCAGCCCGGTCGCAGTACCCGCAGCCGGCACGAGGCGTTGACACCGCCCTTCCGGGAGAGCGTCGACGACTTCGCCCAGCACCTCGCCTCGGTCGAGAACCGGTCGACGCACACCGTCCGGGCCTACGTCGCGGATGTCGTCTCGCTGCTCGACCACGCCGGCCGGATGGGCTGCGCCGAGCCGCGGGATCTGGACATCACCGTGCTGCGGAGTTGGCTGGCCAAGCTGCGTACCCTCGGGGCCGCCCGGGCCTCGCTGGCCCGCCGCGCCGCCTCCGCCCGTACCTTCACCGCCTGGGCACACCGGGCCCGGCTGCTGGACGCCGACGTGGGCGCACAGTTGGCCAGTCCACGGGCGCACCGCGAGCTGCCGGCCGTGCTCCGGGCCGACCAGGCGAGCGAACTCGTGGAGGCCCCCGGCGAAGCCACCTCACCGGAAGCGCTGCGCGATCGGGTGGCGCTCGAACTCCTCTACGCCACCGGCATCCGGGTCAGCGAACTGTGCGGTCTGGATCTCGGGGACGTCGACCCGGCCCGGCGGGTGGTCCGGGTCCTGGGCAAGGGTGCCAAGGAACGCACCGTGCCGTACGGGCTGCCGGCGCAGCGGGCGCTCGACGACTGGCTGCGGGCCGGCCGGCCGCGCCTGACCGGACCGGCCAGCGGCTCGGCGCTGTTGCTCGGCGTACGCGGCGGGCGGCTACAGCCCACCGTGGTACGCCGGATCGTCGCCGACTACGCCCGCGTGACAGGTCTGCCCCGGATCAGCCCGCACGGGCTGCGCCACTCGGCCGCCACCCATCTGCTGGAGGGGGGTGCCGACCTGCGTACGGTGCAGGAGCTTCTCGGACACGCCACGTTGTCGAGCACACAGATCTACACCCATGTCTCGGTGGAACGGCTGCGGGCGGCGTACCGCCAGGCACATCCCCGGGCCTGATTCCCAGCTGTCCACGAGCGGCCCGGGACCGGGCTACGATCACCGGATGAGCACCGCCGGGCCGCCTCCGCCCGTGCCGATCCCCGGCGCCCGACTGCTGTTCTCGCTGGATCCCAGCCTCGCCCACCTCAACCACGGCTCGTACGGGGCGGTCCCGATCAGCGTCCAACGCGCTCAGCAGCGGCTCCGCGACGAGACCGAGGCGAACCCGATGCGCTTCTTCACCCGGGGACTCGTCGAGCGGATCACGCACGCCCGTCGACACCTGGCCGAGTTCCTCGGCGCCGACCCGGACGGGACGGCCCTGGTCGGCAACGTCACCCTCGGAGCCGCCATCGTGCTCCAGTCGCTCGGCTTGCAGCCCGGCGACGAGGTGGTCGACACCGACCACGGATACGGCTCCTTCACCCTCTCCATCGATCGCGAGGCTCGCCGCACTGGCGCGGTCCGGCGCACCCTGGCCGTGCCGCTGACCGCCACCGACGAGGAGATCGTCGAGATCGTCCGGGCCGGGATCCGCCCTGGCCGCACCAGACTGCTCATCGTCGACCACCTCACCTCCGCCACCGCCCGGCTCTTTCCGGCGGCGGCGATCGCCGCGGTGGCCCGGGAGCGCGACGTCCCGGTACTGGTCGACGGGGCGCACGCGCCCGGAATGCTGTCGACACCGGTACAGAGCATCGGCGCCGACTTCTGGGTCGGCAACCTGCACAAGTGGGCGTACGCCCCGAGGGGAAGCGCCGTGCTGGTGGTGGCGCCCCGCTGGCGGTCACGGATCGAGCCGTTGGCCGTCTCCTGGCAGGAGGAGGCCGGCTTTCCCGGCCGGGTGGAATGGCAGGCGACGCTCGACTACACCCCCTGGCTCGCCGCCCCGGTGGGCGTGTTCACCCTTCGTACGGTAGGGCTGGACCGGGTGCGGGCACACAACGCGGAACTGGCCGGGTACGGGCAGTGGGTGGTCGGCCGGGCTCTCGGGATCGCGCCGGCCGAGCTGATCGCCCCCGGCGGGCCGACGGTGTCGATGCGGATCCTTCCCCTGCCGCCCGGCGTCGCGACCACCTTTCCCGACGCGACAGCGCTGCGGCAGCGGATCGGCGACGAACTCGGCGTGGAGGTCAACGTCAACCCCTGGCAGGACCGAGGCTGGTTGCGGCTGTCCGGCCAGATCTACAACCGGGCGGACGAGTACGACCGCCTCGCCGAGGGCCTACCCGCGCTGCTCGCGACGCTCTCCTGACCGACAAGCCGGACGCCACCACGGGACGGCCCACCGAACGCCGGCACCCGGACGTTGGCACCGCGGACGCCGGCACCCGGACGCCGTCACTGACATCGGATCGGCAGCGCGCGCACGGACGCCGCATTTCGGCGGGAGCACGGACGCCGGCGTGCGCACCGTCGGCGCGTCCGGGGCAGCGGCACCCGACCGGCGGCTCCGGCCGGACGGCTGGCCACGACCGGCAGCAGGCGGACCCGGCCGAGGCCCAGCAGGAGCAGCGGATCGAGGTAGTCGTCACCCCGGCGCAGGCCCCAGTGCAGGCAGGCTGATCCGGCGACCCGGCAGCCGGGATGGCCCGGCAGGAGCACACCGAGAGAATCTCCCGCCCGAACCGGATCCCCGGCCGACAGCACGGGCCGCACCGGCTCGTAGGTGGTGCGTAGTCCGTTGGCATGGGCGACGCTGACCAGTGGCCGGCCGGCCACCATCCCGGCGAAGAACACCACTCCCGGCCCGGCCGCCCGGACCGTGGCGCCGGGCAGGGCGGCCAGGTCGACACCCCGGTGCCCGGCCGCCCACGGCTGCGGCGGCGGGTCGAACCGGCGGACGATCCGCGGTACCCCGTCCAGCGGCCACCGGAATCCTCCGGGCTCTCGCATCTCCGCCGCCTCGACGGCCTGCCCGGTCTCGTCGAGCGCGGCGTCCGACCGGGCCGATGGCAGCGTCAGAACCAGCAGCAACATCGGAAGCAGGATCGCCGGTCCCCCGCCGCGCCATCTACTCGTCATGGTCGTGCAGTGTCACGACACCCGCCGGGCTCGGCAATGCCTCGGGCCCTGTCCTGTGCACAAGTACCACCGCTGTGGAAAACGTCCGCAAACCCCGATGATCTGCTATGTCCGCCGGCCCAACCCGGGCACGAAACCGGACGACAAACCCGGGCGGCAGGACGGGCGGCAGGACGGGCGGCAGGACGGGCGGCAGGACGGAACCGGCATGGCCGCCGGCCCTGTCGAGGCTCGGCCGGCCGGCTGTGACCTGGGCCGGCTCGGTATCCGGTCAGGGCACTCCCCTAGGCTGGACGGCCGGAGGCGGGCCTGTCCGTCACCGGGCGGCGAAGGGAGCGGAGATGAGCGCGAAGGGAGCAGCGGTGACCAATGTGGACGACGTCAGCCGGCCGTCCCGGGTGGCCGATCCCGACGAGGGTATCGGCGCCGACGAACTCGCCCTCGCCGCGCGTAACCACGCGCTGCCGCTGGAGGCGCTCCGTTACGACGTCACCCCGGCTGGCCTGCACTACCTGCTCATCCACTACGACATCCCGGATCTGGACGCGGATCGGCACCTGTTGGTCGTCGACGGCCGGGTCGACCGCCCGCTGACCCTCGACCTCGCCGCCCTGCGCGAGCGGCCCAGGGTCACCCGGCGGGTCACCCTGGAGTGTGCCGGCAACGGTCGGGCCCTGCTGACGCCCCGGCCGGTCAGCCAGCCGTGGCTCACCGAGGCGGTCGGCACCGCCGAATGGACCGGCACGCCGCTGGCCCCGCTGCTGCGTGAGGCGGGGCTCGCGGCGGACGCGGTCGACGTGGTCTTCACCGGTGCCGACCACGGTGTGGAACGCGGCGTCGAGCAGGACTACCAGCGTGGGCTACCGGTCTCCGATGCGCTGCGCGAGGAGGTGCTGCTGGCGTACGAGATGAACGGCTCCCCGCTGCTCCCCCAGCACGGCGCACCGCTGCGCCTTGTGGTGCCGGGCTGGTACGGCATGGCGCACGTCAAATGGCTGACCAGGATCACCGTGCTGGACCGGGAGTTCGACGGCTACCAGAACGCGGTGGCCTACCGGTTCCGCACCTCCGCCGAAGACCCGGGAACTCCGGTGACCCGGATCGAGCCCCGGGCGTTGGTTCAACCGCCCGGCTTTCCGGACTTCATGTCCCGGACCCGGGTGGTACGTCCCGGGCCGTGCGTCCTGGATGGCCGGGCCTGGTCCGGATACGCTCCGGTGACCGCCGTCGAGGTGACCACGGACGGGGGCGTCAGCTGGGCTCCCGCCACCCTCGATCCGGTCACCGTCGTGCCGCGGCGGGGCGACGGTTCGGAGCCGGGATCGGCGGGGCGACCGGCGCCGCAGCCCGTTCCGGACGGACCGGTCGTCGACCAACGCTGGGCATGGCGCCGCTGGCGGTACGAGTGGGCGGCGACCCCGGGCCGGTACACGCTCGGCGCGCGGGCCACCGACGCGCGGGCGTACCCAGCCGATCGAGCAGCCGTGGAACCGGGGCGGGTTCGCGAACAATCTGGTCCAGCGGGTGGAGGTGGTGGTCACCGACGACCGCTAGAACCCGGCCACCGAAGTTGATCTAGTTTGGCGTGGCGGTCGTGACCGCTGATGATCAGCCGCCGAATCCAGAATCAGCGGGAAGGGAGATGTCCGGCTTTTCAAGTTCTTCGACGTTGACATCCTTGAAGGTCATTACTCGGACATTTTTCACGAATCGCGCTGGCCGATACATATCCCAAACCCAGGCGTCGTGCATCTCCACCTCGAAGTAGACCTCACCGTCGGAGTTGCGGACGTGCAGGTCGACCTGGTTCGCCAGATAGAACCGCCGCTCGGTCTCCACGACGTAGGAGAACTGACGAACGATGTCGCGGTACTCCCGATAGAGCTGCAGCTCCATCTCGGTCTCGTACTTCTCGAGATCTTCCGCGCTCATCCCACTCCGCCTTCCATGGCCACATCTTCCCCCACCAACGCTGACGGCCGAGGCCGCTCGCCCAACGCCACGCCGACGGTACTCCCTGCCCGGCCCCCTTGCGCCATCGACTCGATCTCACCGAGCTGCGCGGGGCGCCGGGAGCGGGGCGGCCGACCGATTCGACCGGAGACGGTCGCGACATTGACGTACGAAAAGCGATGTTCCAGGCACGGACCGTGACGCTCCAGTGCGGCGCTGTGCTCGGCGGTGATGTATCCCTTGTGCTCGGCGAAGCCGTATCCGGGGTGCCGCTCGTCCAGCTCCACCATGATCCGGTCCCGGGTGACCTTGGCAAGTACGCTCGCCGCCGCCACGCAGGCGGCGACCTGGTCGCCCTTCCAGACGGCCAGCCCCGGCACGCCGAGCCCGTCCACCCCGAACCCGTCGGTCAGCACGTAGTCCGGTACGAGGGTCAGGGAGGCCAACGCCCGGCGCATCGCCGCCAGGTTGCAGACGTGCAGCCCCCGGGTGTCCACCTCCGCGGCCGGGATGACCACCACGGCGTACGCCAGCGCCCGGGCCACCACCTCGGCGTAGATCCGCTCCCGGGTGGCCGGGGTGAGCAGCTTCGAGTCGGCCAGTCCTTCGATCTCACCGCGCCGGCCGTCCGGCAGCACCGCCGCGGCGGCCACGAGCGGACCGGCGCAGGCTCCCCGGCCGGCCTCGTCGGCCCCGGCGACGTGCGGGAAGCCGCGTCGTCGCAGTGCCCGTTCCATGGCGTAGATGCCGCCCTCGCGGCGGATCACCGTACGGGGTGGGTTCAGCACCGCTACTCGCTTTCCAGAGCCCGGCGCAGCAGCTCGGGCAGGTCGGTCGGATAGATCCGTTCCGTGGCCCGGTCCAGCTCGTCGATCGACCACCATCGGTGAAGATCGATCGTCTCCCGCTCGACCGCGTCGAACCCGGCCGTGTCCACCACCCAGGCCGAAACCCGGACGACGAAGAAGTGCTGTTCCTGGCGGTACCACCGGCCATCGAAACTGAACTCGGTGATCTCCTGCCAGATCGGCTCGCCGAACTCGGCCGGACGTAGCCGCAGCCCCGTCTCCTCGGCGAGTTCCCGGGCGGCACCGGCCGCCGGCGTCTCGTCCGGGTCCAGACCCCCGCCCGGGGTGAACCAGTAGCGGTGGAGGGGTCGGGCCGGATCACAGCCGTGGAACAGCAACACCCGGCCGCCGGCGTCGACCAGGAGAACCCGGGCGGCCTGCCGGGCGGTGAACACGGTCACCCGGTCAGCCTAGCCGCGCCGACGCCCGACCCGCCGTGGGCCGCGCACCCGCGGGGGGGGCGCCGGTCAGCCCTGCGAATCCGGGATCGCGCCGTAGGAATCGGGTACGGAGAGCAAGGTGGCCCGGCCGACCGGCCAGAAGACGGTGAAGGCCCGCCCCACCACCGACTCCTCCGGAATCGTCGCCAACTGGATGTCCTTGCGGCTCTGCTGCCAGTGCTCCAGCGAGTCCCCGGAAGCGGAGCGGTGGTCGCCCATCACCCAGAGCCGCCCCTCCGGCACGGTGATGTCGAACTCCTCGTCGGCCGCCGGATCCCGGACCCCGTTCTCGGTGAAGATGTACGGCTCGTCCAGCGACTGCCCGTTGATCATGAGTCGGTCCTGCGGGTCGCAGCAGACGACCCGGTCCCCGCCGACCCCGATCACCCGCTTGATGAAGTCCTCACCCTTCGGGTTGCCGGTCCACTGGGTGGGTGCCTTGAAGACGATGACCTCGCCCCGGTGCGGCGACCGGAAGTCGTAGACCAGCTTGTTGACGAGCACCCGGTCGTAGATGTCGAGGGTGTGCTCCATCGACGGTGACGGGATGTAGAAGGTCTGCAGGACGAACGCCCGGACCAGTACCGCGACCAGGATCGCCACGCCCACCAGGATGGGCAGCTCGCGCCAGAACGAACTGCGGGGCTTGGGCTTGTCCGTCTGCTCGTCAATCACGGGTGGAGCCTACGATGCCGGGTCCCGCGAGAGCGCCGGGAACGCGCGGTGACGAGCAGAGAGCCCAAGATTGGTATCGCAATGGCGGTTTCTCCCGTGTCTGAGCGGTGCTGCGGAGTCTCGGAGGGCGGCGGCCCCCCGGGTGCGGAGGCCGCGGTCGGTCTCGGTAGGTCGTCGAAGGTGTCCGGCACCGACAACGAACTCCAGTGGCCGAACGGCCAGACGACCACGAAGGCCCGGCCGATCACGTTCTCGATCGGCACCGGCCCCTGGCACCGCGCATCCTGCGACACCAGCCGGTGGTCACCCATCACGAAGATCTGGCCCGCCGGGACCACCACCTCGTCGAACCGCCGCGACCGGCACTCCTGGCGGTTGGGCGGAACGTCCAGTGGGGAGTTCTCCAGCACGTAGGGCTCGTCGATCGGGACTCCGTTGACGGTGACCCGGCCCTGGTCGTCACAGCACTGAACCCTGTCGCCGGGCAGCCCCACCACCCGCTTGATGAAGTCCTTCTCGCCGGGCCGGCTCACCCCGACCAGGTCGCCGACGGTGCGGCCCAGCTTGGCCACGAACCCCGGGTCGACCTCCTCGCGAACCTCGGGAGCCCAGGCGGCCGTACCCCGGAACACCACGATCTCGCCGCGGGCCGGGTCGCGCACGTCGTACACGATCTTGTTGACCAGGACCCGGTCACCGATCAACAGAGTGTCCTCCATGGACCCCGAGGGGATGAAGAACGCCTGGAGCAGGAAGGTCCGGATCAGGACCGCGAGGCAGAACGCCACGATCAGCAGTAACGGAAGCTCCTGCCACAGTGGCATCTGCTTGCGGGTGCGGCGGGATCGTCGGGGCCGGCGACGCCAAGGTTCGACATCGTTCTCGTCGTCCAACCTACGCACCACGCAACTCCCCGGTCCCGATATACCGCGCCATCACCCAGTGCCTGAGTGACGGGCACCGCGAGCGGAAGCGCGGGGGGTGACGGGCGACCCCGGCAGTCGCTGGGGTCGCCGGGGCTCGCGTCTGCCCGTGCGGCCAGCGTAGTCGGCGTTGGCCGCGGTCGGCACCCCGCGATCGTCGTCCGCGCGGTCCGCCGGGGGTCAGCCGACCCGCTTCTCGCGCCGCTCCTTGATCTTGGCCTTCTTGCCGCGCAGCTCACGGAGGTAGTAGAGCTTGGCCCGGCGCACGTCACCGCGAACGACCACCTCGATCCGGTCGATACCCGGGCTGTTGACCGGGTACGTCCGCTCCACCCCGACGCCAAAGCTGATCTTGCGTACGGTGAAGGTCTCCCGCAGGCCCCCTCCGTGGCGCCGGATGACGACACCCTCGAAGATCTGGACCCGGGACCGGCTGCCCTCGATGACTCGGGCGTGCACCTTGACGGTGTCACCGGCCCGGAAGTCGGGCACGTCGGTCCGCTGCGACTGGGCGTCGAGGGCGTCCAGGGTGTTCATCGCTGCATCCTTGATGACTCACGGCGCACCGGTCGTCGGTGCGCGGATGGGTGATTCTGATCTCCACGGCGGAGTCTGGCACGACGACCCCGGCGGAGATCCTCGCAGCCGTCCGCGGCACGGGCGACTGCGGCAACCCCCCTACTTTGCCATATCGTCGGCCGGAGGCTGAAATCCGGCCTGCGCCAGGGCGGCTACGTCCTGTTTGTCCAGCTGCGCCGCCGGCAGCGCGGCGAGCATGTCGGGTCGGCGCCGGGCCGTCCGGACCAACGCCTGGTCCCGCCGCCACCGGGCGATCCGGCCGTGGTCACCCGAGCGCAGGATCTCCGGTACGTCCTGCCCACGCCAACTCGGCGGCTTGGTGTAGACCGGCGCCTCCAGCAGCCCGTGCGCGTGCGACTCCTCGGTGAGCGAGTCGGCGTTGCCGAGTACCCCGGGCAGCAGGCGGGTCACCGCCTCCATGATCACCAGGACCGCGACCTCGCCGCCGAAGAGCACGTAGTCGCCGAGCGAGACCTCGGTCACCGGCATCCGGGTGCCGGCGTGTTCGAGGACCCGCTGGTCGATCCCCTCGTACCGGCCGCAGGCGAAGACGAGGTGCGACTCGGCGGCCAGCTGCTGCGCCATCGGCTGGCTGAACCGGATCCCGGCCGGGCTGGGCACCACCAGGCGGGCACCGGACTCCTGGGCGTTCGGCACCAGGGCGTCCAGCGCCTCGCCCCAGGGCTCGGGCCGCATCACCATGCCGGGCCCGCCACCGTACGGGGTGTCGTCGACCGTACGGTGCACGTCGTGGGTCCAGGTCCGCAGATCGTGCACGGCGATGTCGAGTACGCCGGTCGCCCGGGCCCGCCCGATCAGCGAGAGCCCCAGCGGAGCGAGATACTCCGGAAAGATCGACACCACGTCGACACGCATGGGAGGAAGGGCCCCCTCTTATCGCTTCTCGTGTAGGAAGGGGCCCTTCCTACCAGAAATCCCCGGCTCAGAGGTCCAGCAGGCCGGGCGGGGCGTCCACCACCACCCGGCCGGCGGCCAGGTCCACCTCCGGGACGATCGCCTTGACGAACGGGATCAGCGCGCTGCCCCCCTCGGGGCGGCGGAGCACGAGCAGGTCGGAGGCGGGGGCGTGGTCGATCCGGGCCACCTCGCCGAGCGCCTCACCGGCCGGGGTGACCACGGCGAGACCGATCAACTGGTGATCGTTGAACTCGTCCGGGTCGGCCGGCGGCGGCAGCTCCGCGCTCTCCACCCAGAGCAGGGTGCCACGCAGCGCCTCGGCGACGTCACGGTCGTAAACCCCGTCGAAGGTGACCAGCAGCCTGCCCTGGTGCCACCGGGTGGCCTCGACGGTGAGCCGCTCCGGCACCCGGACCAGCTCGCCGTGCTCGGTCACCGGAGGCGGCGCCGCCGGGCCGCCGCCGGCTGCCGCCGCCGGGCCGGTACGCAGCACCGCCCCGGCGGCGAACCGTGCCTCGGGATCGTCGGTCCGCACCTCCACGGTCACCTCACCACGGATGCCGTGCGGACGGCCGATCCGGCCGACGATCAGGAGCATCGGGGTCCCGCGGATCAGTACGAGTCGACGATGTCGACGCGTACCCCACGACCGCCGATCGACCCGATCACCTGGCGCAGCGCCTTCGCGGTACGGCCGGAGCGGCCGATCACCGTACCCAGGTCCTCCGGGTGCACCCGCACCTCCAGGCGCTTGCCGCGCCGGGAGTCGACCATCCGGACCCGTACGTCGTCCGGGTGGTCGACGATGCCCTTGACCAGGTGTTCGAGCGCCGGCCGGAGCGCCACGTCAGCCCTGCTCGCCGGAGACGGCACCGGCCTGCTCCTCGGTGTTGGGGGCCTCGGTCCGAGGAGCCTCGGCGGGCGCCGCCTTGGCCTCCGCGGGCGCCGCCTTGGCCTCCGCGGGCGCCGCCTTGGCCTCCGCGGGCGCCGCCTTGGCCGCCTTCTTCGCCGGCTTCGCCGACTCGGTCAGCCCGGCCGCGGCCTTCGCCTCGGCCTCGTAGGCCGCCGTGCGGTCGACCCGCTCCGGCGCCACCAGCAGCGGCGGCGGGGCCGGCAGGCCCTTGAACTTCTGCCAGTCGCCGGTCTTCTCCAGCAGGCGCTGGACGGCCTCACTCGGCTGGGCGCCGACAGAGAGCCAGTACTGCACGCGCTCCGACTTGACCTGGATCACCGAAGGGTCCTCCTTCGGCTGGTAGATCCCGACGAACTCGATCGCCCGGCCGTCGCGCTTGGTGCGCGAGTCGGCGACGACAATGCGGTACTGCGGGTTGCGGATCTTACCCATCCGCAGGAGCCGGATCTTTACGGCCACAGTGTGTTCGCTCCTGTTGCGATTCTCACCGTCCCGGACTCGGGCGGTGCGCGGGTGAGAGCCGACCGGCACAGTGGGGTTGAGCCGGGGACTGCTCGATGGACTGGCGACACGCCCGGGTTAGAGGGCGCCGGACGCGCGCCGGATACCAGCGACCTATTGTGCCAGACCGGGCCCGGGAACCTCACACCGGCCGGCGAAAACGCCGACGAGACCCGCTCCGGGTGACCACGATCTGTCGATCATGAATAACTTCGCCCACCCGGGGCGCGCCTCGCGGACCTCGATCGGACTGCGGCTCTTCCGTGCCCGCCCGTACGCCTCCGGTCAGCCCTTGACCGCGCCCTGGAGGCCACCGACGATCTGCTTCTCGGCGAAGGTGAAGAAAAGCAGTGCCGGCAGCATCGCCAGCGAGGTGAAGGCGAGAATTCCCGCCGTGTCGGAGGTGTACTGGCTTGAGAAGTTCTGCACACCGAGTGGCAGGGTGTGCAGACTGACGTCGCCGAGCACGAGCAGCGGCAGGAGGAACGCGTTCCAACTCGTCACGAAGGCGAGAATCCCCACCGTGACGAGCGCGGGCCGCGACAGCGGCAGCACGATCAACCAGAGGAAGCCGAGCCGCCCCGTGCCGTCGATCGCGGCGGCGTCCTCCAGCTCACGCGGGATGGCGGCCAGGAAGGGACGCAGGATCACGATCGTGAGCGGCAACGCGAACGCGACCTGCGGCAGGATCACCGCGAAGTAGGAGTTGATCAGGTTCAGGTCGCGCAGCATGAGGTAGAGCGGCAGGATCGCCGCGCCGGCCGGGAAGAGCAGGCCGAGCGTGAAGAAGGTGTAGAGCGCCTCGCGCCCCCGGAAGGCGTACCGGGCGAGCACGTAGGCGGCGCAGACACCGAGCACCACGACGCCGAGCGTCGTACCCAGGGCGATCACGGCGCTGTTGAACGCCTGCCCCCAGAAGTCGCTCTGGGTCAGCACCCTGGCGTAGTTGTCGAACACCCACGGGTCGGGCAGCCCCGCCGGGTTCGCCACGATCTGCGGGGTGGTGCGGAAACCGCCGACGATCACGTAGACGACCGGCGCGATCGACACGGCCGCGACCGCGAGTGCCAGCGCATAGGTGAGCGGATTGCCCCAGGACACCGGCCGGCGCTTGGACGGTGGGGGCAGGACAGCGTTCGCGGCCACGGTCAGTTCACCCTTCTGGTGGTGATGGCGCCCTGGATGTCGCGACGGAGGAGGAAGCGCTGGAACAGCAACGCCGCGACGAAGGAGATGGCGAACAGGATCACGGCCACCGCGTTGCCGTAGCCCCACAGTCGGGCGAAGAAGCCGTTGTCCACCATGTACGTCGCCATGGTGGCCGACGCGCCGAGCGACCGCACCGAGGACACCGAGGTAACCCAGATCACGTCGAAGACCTGCAACGAACCGATCATCGACAGGAACATCCAGATCCGGATCGTCGGGCCGAGCAGCGGGAGCGTGATGTGCCGCTGGACCTGCCACCAGCTCGCGCCGTCGATCGCGGCGGCCTCGGTCAACTCGTGCGGCACGTTCGACAGGCCGGCGAGCAGGAGGATGATGGCGAAACCGACGTACTTCCAGGTGAGGATGGCAAGCAGCGTCCAGATGACGATGTCGAGGTCGGCGAGCCACGCCTGCACCAGGTTGCCCAGCCCCAGCGACCGCAGCAGCGCGTCGGCCGTCCCGCCGTCGGTCAGGATCAGCTTCCACATGATGCCGACGGTGACCTCGGCGAGCACGTAGGGCACGAAGACCAGCAGCCGGAAGATGGTGCGCCCGCGAAAGCGACGGTTGAGCAGCAGGGCCACGCCCAGCGCGATGGGACCCTGGATCACCAGGGATCCGACCACGATGATCGCGTTGTTGCGCAGCGCGTCGAGGAAGATCGGGTCCTGGAAGGCCAAGACGTAGTTGTCAAGGCCGACGAAATCGGTGGGCGGTCCGACCCCGCGCCAGCGGAAGAGGCTGTAGTAGACCGCGAAGCCCATCGGCACCAGTACGAACATCACGTAGACGATCACCGCTGGTGTGGTGAGCCCGATGATCTCGTACCACTTGCGTCGGTTCCCGGCCCCGCGGGAGGACGCTCGCCTCCGGCCGGGCCGGACACCCGCCGGCGGCGCGGACGCGCCGCCGGCGGGGTTCAGGGTTGAGTTGATGGAGGTCACTTCCGTGCGGCCGCCTTCATTGCCTCGACAACCTTCTCGGGCGAGCCGCTGCCCGCGAAGATGGCGACGATCGCGTCGTTCATCGCGTTGCCGACGGTGCTACCGAAGGCCGTGTCCAACCAGAGCTGCACGTAGGTCGCGCTGGTGGTGGCCTCCAGGATGGACTTGAGGGCGGGGTCAGCGACGCCACCCTCCGCACCCTTGGCGACAGGCAGGCCGGTGCCGGTCTCGGCGTAGCCCTTCTGCACCTCGGGGCTCACGATGTACTTGAGGAACTCGACGCACTCGGCCGGGGCGTTCTTGGCGCAGGCGAACCCGTCACCACCGCCGAGGGCCGCCTTCGGGTCACCGGCGGAACCGGAGATCGCCGGTACGGGGAACCAGCCAAGGAACTTGGCCAGCGCCGCCTTGTCCTCGGCGACGGTCTCCAGGGTGCCCTTGTTCCAGTCGCCCATCAGCTCCATCGCGGCCTTGCCGTTGGCGAGCATGCCGTTGGCGCTGGTCGGGTCGTTCTGGCCCGGGGTGGCGATGAAGTTCGGCTGGAACGGGTTGGTGTCGATGAAGGCCTTCAGGTCCTGGCCGGCCTTGACGAAGCACGGGTCGTCGAAGACGGTTTCGTTGGAGGCCTTCTTCAGGGTGTCGACCGAGCAGGCACGCAGGGCGAAGTTGTACCACCAGTGCGCGGCCGGCCACTTGTCACCGGCGCCGAGGGCGATCGGGACGACGTTGATCGCCTTGAGCTTGGTTACCGCGTCGTTGAGCTCCTCGAACGTGGTCGGAGGGGCGGTGATACCCGCCTTCTCGAACATGTCCTTGTTGTACCAGATGCCCTCGATGCCCATCCGGTACGGCAAACCGTACTGCTTGCCGTCGACCGCCCAGATCTCGGCCGCGCTGCCGATGTTCTCGATCTCGGCCTTGGCCGACTCGGTGATGTCCTTGAGGTAGTCGGCCTCCACCTGCTCACGCATCTCGCCGCCGCCCCACGCCTGGAAGATGTCTGGCGGGTCGGTGGTCAGCAGCGCGGCGGGGAGCCGGGTGCGCTGGAGCTGGTTGGTCTCGATCGCCTCGATCTCGATCGTGACGGTCGGGTGGAGCGCGGAGAAGTCCTTGGCGACCTTCTCCCAGTAAGTCTTGCCAGGCCCGTCCTGCGATGCGTTGTGCCACCAGGTCAGGGTCACCGGGTTCTTGTAGAGCTCTTCCTCAGCGGGCGCCTCGCTCTCGCCGCCGCTACATCCGGCAGCAAGGAGTGCGCTGGTCGTAAGCAGCGCAAGGACGGTGCCCGCGCGGCCTTTCATCGCCATCGAATGTCTCCTCGACTAGTTAGTCGCGGTACTCACCTGAACGGCGAGTTTTACAGCCACGTATCGCGGTGTCAACCGTTGTCGATAACGTTTTCGACTCCCCTGTCGTGGGGCGCTCCCAGCCCTCTATCATCGTCGACGTGGCGTTTCCGCAGCGTGTCAAGATGTCGGACGTGGCCCGTGCGGCCGGCGTCTCCGTCGCGACTGTATCCAAGGTGGTAAATGGCCGTTACGGGGTGGCGCAGGCGACCGTGGAACGCGTCCAGCAGGTCATCCATCAGCTGGGGTACGAGGCCAGCCTAGGCGCGCAGAGCCTGCGCAGTCACCGCACGAACGTACTGGGCATCCTCGTCGCCGAGTTCGAACCGTTCTCGACCGAACTGCTGAAGGGGGCGTCCCGGGAGGTCGCCGGCACGGGCTACCAACTGCTGGCCTACTCCGGCGGGGACGGCAACCGCACCTCCATCGGCTGGGAGCGGCGGTCCCTGGCCCGGCTCTCCGGAACGCTCATCGACGGGGCCGTGATCGTCACGCCGACCGTGGTCGAGACCAACCAGGGTTTCCACGTCGTGGCCGTCGACCCGCACACCGGCCCCTCCGGCCTGCCCACCGTCGACTCCGACAACTTCGCCGGTGCCGTACTCGCGACCAACTACCTGCTCTCGCTCGGTCACCGGCGGATCGGGCACATCAGCGGACGCTCCGACCTCGAGTCGGCCCGCCTGCGCGAGGCCGGGTTCCGCAAGGCGATGGCCGACGCCGACGTCCCGGTGGACGAGCGGCTGGTGCGGGTCGGCGGGTTCCGGATTGACAGCGCCGCCGGCACCGCCGCCGAGCTGCTCGCACTCCCCGACCGGCCGACCGCGGTCTTCGCCGGAAACGACCTCTCCGCGATCTCCACCCTCGACGTCGCCCGGAGCATGGGTCTGCGGGTACCCGACGACCTCTCAGTGATCGGCTTCGACAACGTACCGGAGTCGGCGCTGGTCAACCCGCCGTTGACTACGATCATGCAACCGTTACAGCGGATGGGCGCGGAGGCGCTGCGCCTGCTCATCGACCTGATCGGTGGCGTCGAGCGCGACACGCACATCCGGCTACCCACCGAGCTGGTCATCCGGGCGTCGTGTCGCCCCTACACCGCCGCCCACCAGCCCAACCTGCCACGCCCCCTCACCGCGACGCCGACGGCCGGCTGAACCCGCGCCACGCCGACGGCCGGCTGCACCCACGCGACGCCGACGGCCGGCTGCACCCACGCGACGCCGACGGCCGGCTGAGTTCACCGCGCCGGCCTGGCACGCCGCGCGATCCGGGGCGACCGGCCCGCGCCGACCCGCCCGCGCCGCCGCTCGGGCCAGCGCTCGGACGGTTCACCGCACCGGTGGGCGGTCCCAGCCGGGCGGCAGCTGCGGCGGGGTCCAGGCCGGGTCGGGAACGAAGTCGCACCAGGTGCCGTCGAACGGGAACCGGGCCGACTCGGCAATCTTGATCACCCGCTCCCCCTCGGCCCGTACCGCCGCCGCATCCGGCACCCAGTAGTGCTCCGGGACGGCGAGCCGCTCGGCGAACTCCTCCTCGTCCTTCCACTCCCAGGTGTGGTCCGGCCAGACCACCACGTCGAGATCCTGGTCCACCATGTCGACCCCGGCCAGGTCGCCGTCGTCCCAGCGGACGCCGTGCTCCTCCAGGTTGACGTACCAGTTGGCGAACCCGTCCGCCGCGTCCCGGAAGAACCAGACCGAGTGCGCCGCACCGGCCGGCAGGAACTTCAGCACCGGTGGTCCGGCCCAGGTGCTGACCCCCAGCCGGTACGTCGAGGCCACCCACTCGGTGAACGGCATCGCCCGCATGCCACGGCCGTCCGCGGTGACCTCGCTGGCCACCTGGGTGCCCCGGGCGATCCAGAGCAGCAGGCCGCGGTCGTCGTCGCTGACCACCCGGGCCGGCCGGACCCACCCGAGCCGGCCCCGCCGCACGTTGCGGTGCACGATGACGCGGCCCGGCGAGAAGCGCATCGGGGCGCAGTGGGGCGACGAGGGCAAGGGCATCCGGTCGGGTCCGGCGGGTCAGTAGGAGCGGGCCAGGATGGCGGTCAGCTCCGGCTCGTCCTCCGAGTCCGGCACCGAACCGTCGGCCCGGCGCAGGCAGCGCACGGTCACCCCCTGGGCGTTCGCCGTCCCCTCCCCCTCGGCACCGACCGCGGACCACGGCACCCGGGCCCAGCCGGTGGCGGACGCCTCGATCGCGTCGGCCAGCGACTCCACCGAGACGGTGTGTGCCTCGCGCCGGGCCAGCGCCTCGTCGTAGAGCGCCTGCTGGTCGGCGGCGAGCGCGGCGAGCACCCCGGAGACCACGTCCGCCACCGGGACCGGAGTCTTGGCGCCGCTGGTCCGGCGGACCAGCACCGCGTTGCCGGCGGCCAGGTCGCGGGGACCGAGCTCGACGCGTACCGGATAGCCCTTCAGCTCGGCGTCGACGGCCCGGCGGCCGAACGGGGTGTCGACCCGGTCGTCGAGGGCGACCCGGACCCCGGCGTCACGCAGCGCGTCGCAGAGCTTGGCGGCGGCCTCGACGACCCCCTCGCCCGCCTTAACCACCATCACGTACGCCTGCACCGGCGCCAGCCTCGGCGGCACCCGCAGCCCGTTGTCGTCGCCGTGGCACATGATCAGGCCACCGAGCATCCGGGTCGAGCTGCCCCAGGAGGTGGTCCAGGCGTGCTCGACGCTGCGCTCGGCCGAGGTGTAGGTGATGTCGAAGGCGCGGGCGAAGTTCTGCCCCAGCTCGTGCGAGGTGCCCATCTGGAGCGCCTTGCCGTCGCCCATCATGCCTTCGAGGGTGTAGGTGTGGGTGGCACCGGCGAACCGCTCCCGGGCGGTCTTCAGCCCGACCAGCACCGGGATGCCGAGCACCCCGACCATGAAGTCCTCGTAGACCTCGTGCAGGATCTTCCGGGCGTACGCCCGCGCGTCGGCCTCGTCGGCGTGCGCGGTGTGCCCCTCCTGCCAGAGAAACTCGCTGGTCCGCAGGAAGACCCGGGGGCGCAGCTCCCAGCGCACCACGTTGGCCCACTGGTTGAGCAGCAGCGGGAGGTCACGGTAGGAGTCGATCCACTTCGCCATGAACTCGCCGATCACGGTCTCGCTGGTCGGCCGGACCACGACCGGCTCGGCGAGCTGCTTGCCGCCACCGTGGGTGACCACCGCCAACTCCGGCGAGAAGCCCTCGACGTGCTGCGCCTCCCGGCGCAGGTAGCTTTCCGGGATGAAGAGCGGGAAGTACGCGTTCTCCGCGCCGGCCAGCTTGATCCGGGCGTCCATCTCGGCCTGCATGCGCTCCCAGATGGCGTAGCCGGCCGGTCGGATGACCATCGTCCCCCGCACCGGGCCGTTGTCGGCGAGCTGCGCCTTGGCGATCAGGTCCTGGTACCAGCGGGGAAAGTCCTCCGCACGGGGAGTGAGCACGCGTGCCATGAGGGCACATCCTATGCGCCGACGCCGGAGCCGCCGCGCCCGGCCCGGGTGAAAGAAAGGGCCCCGCGTTGTCGTTTTCTGTCGTAGCAGGGCCCCCGCCTAATGGCACATTCGCCGGGCGCGGCCCGCACGGGCCGGATCAGCGCACCACCCGGCCGCGCAGCACGATGTGCTGCGGTGCGCGCACCACCCGCAGGTCGGTCCGGGGGTCGGTGGGATACACCACCAGGTCGGCGAGGCCGCCCTCGACCAGGCCCGGGAAGCCGAGCCAGTCCCGGGCCCGCCAGGAGGCGGCGGCGAGCACGTCGATCGCGGACATCCCGGCCCGCTCGTGCAGCAGCAGCATCTCCTCGGCGGCCAGCCCGTGGTCGATCCCGCCGCCCGCGTCCGTGCCGACGTAGATCGGCACCCCTGCCTCGTACGCCGCACCGACCACCGCCGGGAAGTTGTCCCGGAGCGCGAGCATGTGCGTGGCGTACCCGGGGAACTTCACGGCGGCCCGCTCGGCGATCCCGCCGAAGGTGTCGATGTTGATCATCGTCGGCACCAGCGCGGTGCCGCGCCGGGCCATCTCGTCGACGAGGTCCAGGCTGATGCCGGTACCGTGTTCGACCGAGTCGACCCCGGCCCGGACCATCACCTCGACCGCGGCCTCGGAGAAGGTGTGCACCGCCGCCCGGGCGCCGGCCGCATGCGCGGCGGCCACCGCGGCGACCACGGTCTCCGGCTCCCAGGAGGGCGCCAGGTCGCCGACGTTGCGGTCGATCCAGTCGCCGACCAGCTTGACCCAGCCGTTGCCGGCCCGGGCCTGCTCGGTCACCGCCGCCGGAACGTCGACTGGCTCGACCTCGACCGCGATGCCCCGCAGATACCGCTTCGGCGGCGCGACGTGCCGCCCGGCGCGGGCCAGTCGCGGCAGGTCCGGCTCGTCCTCCAGCTCCGGGTAGGGAAACGGCGAGCCGGCGTCCCGGATCGCCAGCACTCCGGCGTCCCGGTCGATCCGGGCCAGCTCCCGGGCCTGGTCGAGAGAGGTGATCGGCACCGAACCCGGGGCGATGCCCGGGTGGCAGTGCGCGTCGACCAGACCGGGCAGCACGAACCCGCGATCGGCCACCGTCACCGCCCCGGGCACCGGGGTGAAGGTGACCCGGTCACCGACCAGCCACAGGTCGCGGACCTCGTCGTCCGGGAGCACGACCCCTCGCACGTGCAGCGCCATGCGCACATTCCTACCCGATCGGGGTCGACCCACCCGCCGCACCCCCGGCCCGGCCCGGTGCGGATCACGTCCCGGCGAC
The DNA here is from genome assembly GCF_040120695.1 of Plantactinospora sp. B6F1. Lineage (NCBI taxonomy): Bacteria > Bacillati > Actinomycetota > Actinomycetes > Micromonosporales > Micromonosporaceae > Plantactinospora > Plantactinospora sp. B6F1. The sequence continues at coordinate 41,862 of NZ_JBEEAC010000008.1, forward strand.
CGGCCCCACCCGGCCGAGCCCTACGACTCGGCGCGGCCGCGCAGCCCGGCCCAGCGGGTGGTCAGGGCCGGCAGGTCGACGGTCACCTTCCAGGGGCGCTCGGTGTTGAAGACGTCGTCGGTGTGCACCGCCGGCTCGTATTCACCGGTCGGGCCGAGCACGAACTCGGTGAGCGTCATCCGCTCGTGCAGCGGGTCGACCACCCAGTAGGTCGGCACCCCGGCATGGCCGTAGACCCGCGCCTTGTCGTACATGTCTCGGAAGGTGGAGTCGGGGGAGATCACCTCGACCGCGAGGATGGCGTCCCGCACCGGGACCGGGCTGCGGGTGACGTGTTCGGGGCGCAGCGCCACCACGTCGGGTCGGGGTTCGTTGCGCCGGTCGACCCGCATCGACAGGTCGATGCTGACCACGTACTCCGGCGGGCAGTTCGCCTCAAGTGCGAGCAGGATACGAACACAGAGGTCCTGGTGCAGATGGGTGGGGGACGGCACGATCAACCTTCCGTTGATCAGTTCGTACGGAAGGTCCTTCGGCAGCTCGCCGAGGTCGTCAACCGTCCACTCCTGCCGCTCCGGCAGCATCGGCGCCGCGGTCATGACCACTCCTTCCCGGTGACGCCGTCACCTTATGCGATCAGGCTATCGCCCGCCGTCCCCGACGACGGACATACTGTCCGTCCCCGCGGTCACTTCTCCTTCGGACGCTTGCCGAGCTTGTTGAAGTCGATCTTCGGCGGCTTGAAGCCGGGCGGCAGGCCCTGGCCGCCCTGGAGCGCGGTCGGGTCCAGCCCCGGCGGCAACTGTGGCATGCCGCCCGGGAAGCCGCCGACCGGACCGCCGGCCCGGGGCCGGCCGCCGCCCTTGGTGCCCTTGCGCTTGTTCTTCGGCGACTTGGTCGCCTTGCGCCGGCCGCCGGGCAGCCCCATCATGCCGCCCATCTGCTTCATCATCTTCTGCGCCTCGGAGAAGCGGTTGAGCAGCTGGTTCACGTCCATCACGGTGACGCCGGAGCCGTTCGCGATCCGGGCCCGACGCGAGCCGTTGATGATCTTCGGGTTGGTCCGCTCGCCGGGCGTCATCGATCGGATGATCGCGGTGACCTTGTCGAAATGCCTGTCGTCGACCTCGGCCAACTGGTCCTTCATCTGCCCCATCCCGGGCATCATGGCCAGGACGTTGGCGATCGGGCCCATCCGGCGTACCGCGATGAGCTGGTCGAGGAAGTCCTCCAGGGTGAACTGCTCGCCGCCCATCAGCTTGGCGGTCATCTTCTCTTTCTGATCGGCATCGAAGGCCTGCTCGGCCTGCTCGATCAGCGTGAGCACGTCTCCCATGCCGAGGATCCGGCTGGCCATCCGGTCCGGGTGGAAGACGTCGAAGTCGGTGAGCTTCTCGCCGGTGGAGGCGAAGAGGATCGGCTGGCCGGTGACCTGCCGTACGGAGAGCGCGGCACCACCGCGTGCGTCACCGTCGAGCTTGGAGAGGACCACGCCGGTGATCCCGACGCCGTCCCGGAACGCCTCGGCGGTGCGTACCGCGTCCTGACCGACCATCGCATCGATCACGAAGACGATTTCGTCCGGGTCGACCGCGTCCCGGATCGCGGCGGCCTGCGCCATCATCTCGGCGTCGATACCGAGCCGGCCGGCGGTGTCGACGATGACGATGTCCCGGGCGGCCCGCCGGGCGTGCTCGATCGACGCCTTGGCGACCTGGACCGGGTCGCCGACCCCGTTGCCGGGCTCCGGCGCGAAGACCTCGACCCCGGCCCTGCCGCCGAGCACCTGCAACTGGTTGACCGCGTTCGGCCGCTGGAGGTCGGCGGCGACCAGCAGCGGCTGGTGCCCCTGCCCCTTCAGCCAGCCGGCCAGCTTGCCGGCCAGGGTGGTCTTACCCGAACCCTGCAGGCCGGCGAGCATGATCACGGTCGGCGGCTGTTTGGCGAACTGCAACCGGCGGTTCTCGCCGCCGAGCACGGCGACGAGTTCCTCGTGCACGATCTTGATTACCTGCTGGGCCGGGTTGAGCGCCTGGGACACCTCGGCGCCCCGGGCCCGCTCCTTCACGCTGCCGATGAAGGACTTGACCACCGGCAGGGCAACGTCGGCCTCCAGCAGCGCCAGTCGGATCTCCCGGGCGGTGGCGTCGATGTCGGCGTCGGTGAGGCGACCCTTGCCACGCAGCTTGGTGAAGATCCCGGACAGGCGGTCACTCAAAGTGTCAAACACGGCGCAGCATCCCGTTTGTCGTATTTACCCGAGCATGGCGTGACCGCGACACGGGTGCCCGGCCACCGCAAGGGTAGCGGCCCACGTCCCCCGCCGCCTCCGCCCCGCCCCAGCCGGGGCCGGCCCGCCCCGGCCTCGGCGAGCCCGAAGCGCCGCCGCCCCTCGCCCGCCCCGGTCATTCTTCCGGCACCGCCCGGTCAGGGCTGGACCAGGCCGGACTGGTAGGCGTACACCACCAGCTGGGCCCGGTCCCGGGCGCCCAACTTGACCATCGCCCGGCTGACGTGGGTACGTGCCGTCGCCGGGCTGACCAGCAACCGGCTGCCGATCTCGTCGTTGCTCAGCCCCTCGCCGACCAGCCCTACGACCTGCCGTTCCCGCTCGGTCAGGGTGTCCAGCCGGGGGTGCGGCCGGAGCACCCGGGACGGCCGGGTGGCGAACTCCCGGACCACCCGCCGGGTCACCGACGGGGAGAGCAGCGCCTCGCCGCCGGCCACCAGCCGGATCGCCCGGAGCAGCTCGGCCGGCCTGGTGTCCTTGGTGAGAAAGCCGCTGGCGCCGTGCCGGAGCGCCTCGAAGACGTACGAGTCGAGTTCGAAGGTGGTCAGCACCACCACCCGGGTACCGGCCAGCTCCGGGTCGGCGACGATTCGCCGGGTCGCCTCGATGCCGTCGATCCCCGGCATCCGGACGTCCATCAGCACCACGTCCGGGCGCTCCCGCCGGGCCACCGCCAGCGCGTCCAGCCCGTCGGCCGCCTCACCGACCAGCCGCAGGTCGGCCTCGCTCTCCACCAGGGCGCGCAACCCCAGCCGCACCAGGTCCTGGTCGTCCGCGATCAGCACCCCGATCGGTTCGCTGCGCCCGGCCATCCCGCTCTGCTCATCGGTCATCGCCGCTCCCCCTCATCCGGCCCGCCGCCCTCGTCCGGCCCGCCGCCCTCATCCGGCCTGCCCGGACGGGAGCCAGGCGAAGACCCGGAACCCGCCGCCGGGACGCGGCCCGACCTCCAGGACACCGCCGAGCGCGTCGACCCGCTCGCGCATCCCGGTCAACCCGTGGCCGTCCCCCGGCGCGGCCGCCCCCGCCCCGCCGTGCCCGGTGTCGAGCACCTCGACCGTCACCCCGTCCGGCAGGTAGCCGATCCGGACCGTCGCCGTGGCGGCGCCAGCGTGCCGCAACACGTTGGTCAACGACTCCTGCACCACCCGGTACGCGGCCAGGTCGACCACCACCGGCAGCGCCCGGCGCTCCCCGGTCACCTCCAGGGTGACCGCCAGCCCGGTCTGGCGCAGCCGGGCGGCCAGCGCCGCCACCTGGTCCAGCCCGGGCACCGGGGCGCGCTCGACGGCGGCGTCCCGGCGGACGATCGAGAGGGTGACCCGCAGCTCGTCCAGCGCCTGCCGGCTGGTCCGGCTGATCGCGGTCAGCGCCGTCTCGGCCTGCTCCGGACGCTTCGCCAGCAGGTGCAGGGCGATCTCGGCCTGCATGTTGATCGCCGCGAGTCCGTGCCCGACCACGTCGTGTACCTCCTGGGCGATCCGCAGCCGCTCGTCGTCGGCCAGCCTGCGGGCCTGGGCGATCCGGTCCCGGGCAGCGGCCTCCCGGTTGTTGCGCACTGTGACCCCGACCGCGAACGGCACGACGACCCACGCCGACCCGGGCAGCAGGCCGGGCAGCCCCACCGGCTCGTGCAGGGACACGAAGACGTGCACCAGCAGCGCCGCCAGGGCCGCGGCGCAGCCGAGCACCGCCCGACGGATCGGCAGGTGACGGGCGACCGTGTACACCGCGACGAAGAACGAGACCAGGATCGGCCCGTACGGGTAGTTGGCCACCAGGTACGCCGAGGTCGCCACGGTGGACAGCGCGAGCGTGACCAGCGGCCACCGCCGCCGCACGGACAGCGCCAGCGCCGCCACCGCGATCAGGATGAACGCCGGAGCGTCCGGCCAGGTGGCACCCGGGTAGTTGTCCGCCGCTGCGATCGTCCCGAAATAGCCGAAGACCAGCAGACCCAACGCGAGTGCGACGTCGGCGGAGAGGCTGCGCGGCCCGTCCACCGGTCGCGGCCCGCCGTCCGTGTCCCGACCCCGGATCATCATCTTCCCAGAGGGTCCCACATGCTCAGAGGATGTCGCGGCGGCCCAGCAGGACGCCGGCCAGCAGGATGAACCCGAGCAGGTATCCGGCGAGCGTGACTGATGCCTGGCCAGCGCCGACGACCGCGCCGATCCCGGGCGTGTCGGCGGTGGCGCCCAACGCCGCCGCCAACGATCCCGCGTTCGGGCCGGGCAGTCCCTTCTGCATCTCCGCCACCCAGTCCAGGATCGGCGCGGCGACGGCGGCCAGCAGGTTCTGCACGGCGAGCAGCCAGACCAGGCCGAGACCGATCGGCAGGGCCACCCCGCGCAGCAGCACCGCCAGCAGCACACCGAACCCGGCCCAGACCATGCCGATCAGCCAGCCAGCGCCGATCCCCACACCGAGGTCACCGAGGGTGGGCCAGTGCAGCGGCTGCGACTCGGTGACCGCGATCAGCGCACTGGACACCGCGCCGACCGCGAAGAGCACCAGCACAAGCACCAGCGTGGCAGCGGCCAGCACGAGCAGTTTGCCCAGGTACACCGCCAGCCGCGACGGTCCGGAGGTGAGCAGGGTCTTCCAGGTGCCCCAGGCGTACTCGCCGCCGACGGTCAACACCGCCAGAATCAGGCAGATCGCGCCGAGAAAGACCGGCAGGCCGCTGATCGAGTTGCCGACCAGCCGCTCCGGCAGCATCTGGTCGAGCGTCCGGTCGCTGAGCACACCACCGGAGCCGTCGAGGTAGGCGGCGTACGGCGCCAGGTAGGTGAAGACGACGCTGAGCACCACCGCGACGGCGAGCAGCAGCCAGGTCCCCGGTCGACGGACCATCTTGACCGATTCCGCCGCAAAGCTAGGCCACATGCGTCATCCCCGCCTCGGTGAGTTCGAAGAACACCTGCTCCAGGTCCCGCTCCAGCGGGCGCAGTTCGCGTACCGCGACTCCGGCGCCGACCAGCTCGGCGTTGAGCCACGCCGCCCGGTCCGGCTCGACCGCGAGGTCCAGCCCACCGTCGACCTCCCGGACCCGCTCCGGCCCGAGCAGCGCCCGGCTCCGCTCGGCGGCGGCGGCGAGCGGATCCGCGACGATCCGCAGACCGGTCGCGCCGCGCAACTCGGCGACGCCGCTCTCGGCGACCAGCCGGCCGCCGGAGATCACCCCGACCCGATCGCAGATCTGCTGCACCTCGCCGAGCAGATGACTGGAGAGCAGTACGGTGCAGCCTCCGGCCGCCAGGCGACGGATCAGCGCCCGCATGTCGACCATCCCGGCCGGGTCGAGCCCGTTGGTCGGCTCGTCCAGGATCAGCAGCCGGGGATCTTTCAACAGGGCGGCGGCCACACCGAGCCGCTGCTTCATCCCGAGCGAGTAGCCGACGTACCGGTCACCGGCCCGGTCGGCCAGGCCGACCATCTCCAGTACGGTACGAATCCGCCCGGGTGGGTTGCCGGCGTACCGGGCCAGCACCCGGAGGTTCTCCCTACCCGACAGGTACGGATAGAACGTCGGTCCCTCGATCAGCGCCCCGACCCGGGCCAGTTGGCCGGGTGCGCTGGGTGGGCGGCCGAACAGCCGGACGGTGCCGGCGGTGGGCCGGACGAGGCCGAGCAGCATCCGCAGCGTACTGGTCTTGCCGGCACCGTTCGGGCCGAGGAACCCGTACACCTCACCACTGCGTACGGTGAGGTCGAGTGCGTCGACGGCGGTGAGCCGGCCGTACCGCTTGGTGAGGCCGCGGGCCTCGACCGGGTGCGGCTGCCCGGCACCCGGTCCGCCGGCCGGGCTGGATGGATGTTCCGTCATACCCCTGACGATCCCGCGTCGGGCCCTCGCCGCCATCCGCCCGCGAGCGGCGCCCCGACTACGTCCGCTGACGTAGTCGCATCGGCCGGCACCGCACGTGCTGAGCACGCTCGGGCTGCCAGCCAGGGCCGTTCCTCGACGGCTACCGGGGCGACCTCGACGCCGCCACCGGTAGGCAGCTACCCGGCGGCGGCCAGCACGGCGGCCTCGACCCGTTTCCGCTCGGCCTCGTCCGGCCAGCTTCCGACCAGGTAGAAGGCGTCGACGACGTCACCGCCGAGGGTGGAGATCCGGGCCGCCCGCACCTGGGCGCCGGCCTCGTCCAGGGCGCTGGTGACCCGGTAGAGCAGCCCGCCCGCGTCGGCGGCCCGCAGCTCCAGCACCACCGCGTCGGTGGCGGCGGCCCGGTGCCAGACCACCCGGGGTGGCGAGCCGCCGCCCCGGGCAGCCAGCGCGCGTCCGCGCAGCCGCTGGGTCACCGAGACGTCGCCGGCAACCGCCCGGCGCAGGTCCGCGGCGAGCGCCACCGGGTCCGCCGGAGTGCCGTAGCGGGGCTGGACCAGGAACTCGACCAGGGCGGTCTCCTCGACCATGCTGGCGTCGGCGGCGAGCACCTCCAGCCGGTGCAGCGCAAGACAGCCGGCCACCGCGGCGAGCAGTCCCCGCCGGTCCGCCGCGGCCACCGCCACCCGGTCCCCCTCCAGGTGTACGGCCGGCAGCGGCCCCGCCACCAACGCCGGGTCCGGGGTCGGCGGCTCGGGAAGCCGGCCGCTGTCGAGTCGGGTGTGCACCCGGCGGACCAGTTCGCCGACCAGCCGGGCCTTCCAGTCCGACCAGGCGGCCGGCCCCGTCGCCACCGCGTCGGCCCGGGCCAGCGCGTGCAGCAGGCTCAGTGTGCCGGTGTCCCGCACCGCCTCGGCCACCCCCGCGATGGTGACCGGGTCGGCAAGGTCCCGTCGGGTCGCCACCTCGGGCAGCAGCAGGTGCAGCCGGACCAGCTTCTCGATCAGGGCGACCTCGGCCGGTGGCAGTCCGACCCGGGCCGCGATCCGGGCCGCGATCGGCGCCCCGACGACACTGTGGTCACCTCCGAGACCCTTCCCGACGTCGTGCAGGAGGGCGGCGAGCAGCAGCAGGTCCGGCCGGTCGACCTCGCGGGCGTACCCGGTCGCCTCGGCGGCGGCCTGCACCAGGTGCCGGTCGAGCGTGTAGCGGTGCACCGGGTTGTGCTGCGGCAGGCTGCGCATCCGGGGCCACTCCGGCAGCCAGCCGTCGACCAGCCCGTACCGGTCACAGGTCTCCCACGTCCCGACCAGCCCGGGACCGGCACCGAGCAGGGTGATCAGTGCGGTCCGGGCCGCCGGTGGCCAGGGTGTCGGCAGCGGCGGGCAGTACGCGGCGAGCCACTCGCAGGTGGCCCGGGCGATCGGCAGCCCGGCGCTGGCCGCGGCGGCGGCGACCCGCAGCGACAGGCTCGGGTCGGGGCGGGCCCCGATGGCGGTCCGGGCGAGTACCAGTTCGCCGTCCTGCTCGACCACGTCCCGGGCGACCGGGCGGCGCCGCGGCCGGCCGTCGGCGCCCCGGCGTCGCCCCGAGCGGAGCCGGTCGGCGGCCCGCCAGGCGTCGTCCAGGGCGTGGCTGATGGTCCGGGCGTCCCCGGCGACCTGGCGCAGCAGTGCGTCGCCCAGCTCGGCGACGCCGTCGGCGGGCCCGGGGGTGCCGCCGGCGGACCCGGCGATGCCGTCGGCCGGCTCGACACCGTCCGGGGGAAGCTGTCGGGGGGCGGGGGCGAGGGTGCCGCGGCGGGGCGGGCGCAGCCCGAGCAGGCCGGCCACGGCGGCCCGCTCCTGGGCGAGCAACCGGTCGACGCGGCGGCCGACCGAGGTGTGCAGGGCGTCCCGGGTGTCCAGCATCCGCAGGTGCGCGGCCCGGACCGCCGGGCGGAGCGTGTCGCTGATCCCGGCGAAGGCGATGGCCCGGAGCAGCGCCACGTCCCGCAGGCCGCCGGCCGCCTCCTTCAGGTCGCCCTCCAGCAGGAAGGCCAGCTCGCCGTGGGCCTGCCAGCGGGCCGCGGTGACCTCGCGCAGCGCCGGCAGCACGCGTACGGCGGTCCGCCGCCACTGGTCGGCGGCGGCGCCGATCAGCCGGGCGGAGAGGTCCCGGTCTCCGGCGACGTGCCGGGCGTCCAGCAGGCCGAGCGCGACCTTGACGTCGTCGCGTGCGACGGAGAGCGCCTCGGTGACCGTCCGCACCGAGTGGTCCAGGCCGAGTCGGGCGTCCCAGACCGGGTACCAGATCGCGGCGGCCAGCTCGTCCACGCCGGGCGTCCCGGAGTGCAGCAGGACCAGGTCCAGGTCGCCGTGCGGCGCGCACTGCCGCCGGCCGAGCCCACCGACGGCGACCAGGGAGATCCCCTCGGCCGAGGTCGGGCCGGCGCCGCCCCGCCGTCCGGCGGTCGCCCCCTGCGGGTGCTCGCTCGTCGGGTCCGCACCGGTGCGTTCGGGCCGCGCCCGTCCGGCGCGGCGCAGCCCGGCCGCGAGCAGTCCGGTGAGCCACCCGTCCAGCGCCGCCGCCCGCCGGTCGCGGGCGGCGGCGCCGATGCCGGGGACGACCAGGGGTCCCGGCGCGACCCGACCGGCGGTCGGCGGCGCGGATCCCCCGGTCATCGTCGGCGATCTCCCTAGAGCGCGTCGAGGCCGCGCTCACCGGTACGGACCCGGATGACGTCCTCGACCCCGGTCACCCAGACCTTCCCGTCACCGATCTTGCCGGTACGGGCGGCGGTGACCACCGCGTCGACCACCTTGTCGACGTCGATCTCGTCGGTCAGCACCTCGACCCTGATCTTCGGCAGGAACTCGACCGTGTACTCGGCACCCCGGTACACCTCGGTGTGACCCTTCTGCCGTCCGTACCCCTGGACCTCGCTGACGGTCAGGCCGGCCACGCCCAGGGCGTGCAGCGCCTCCTTGACCGCGTCCAGCTGGTACGGCTTGATGACCGCAGTCACCAGCTTCATGTCCAACCCCTCCATCGCAGAAACGTTAGCCGGCGACCTTCTCGCTGACCGGGGCGGCGGGCTCGGCCGCCGGGGTGCTGCTGTTCGGCGTGCCGATTCCGGCCATGGCGAACGCACCGCCGCCGCTGCCGGAGGCCGTGGAGAGGTCGTACCCGCTCTCCGCGTGCTCCGCGAGGTCGATGCTGTCGATCTCGGCCTCCTCGGAGACCCGGAAGCCGATGGTCTTCTGGATCACGAAGGCCAGCAGCCAGGCGATGCCGAAGGACCAGACGGTGACGATCAGGCCGGCCAGGGCCTGCCGGCCGAGCTGCGTCGCCCCGCCGCCGTAGAAGAGGCCGTCGGAGGCGCCCACCGCGTCGGTGATCGCGCTGTTGACGCCGTTGGTGGCGAAGAGGCCGAGCCAGAGCGAGCCGATCCAGCCGCCGACGAAGTGCACGCCGACCACGTCGAGGGAGTCGTCGTAGCCGAGCCGGTACTTCAGGGCGACCGCGAGCGCGCAGACCGCACCGGCGACCAGGCCGAGGAGCACCGCCGCCCAGGGGGCGATGAACCCGCAGGCCGGGGTGATCGCGACCAGGCCGGCGATCGCGCCGGAGGAGGCGCCGACCAGGGTCGGCCTGCCACCCTTGATCCACTCGACGACGATCCAGCCGAGTACGGCGGCGGCGGTGGCGAGCTGGGTGTTGATGAAGGCCAGGCCGGCGACGGAGTCGACGGTCAGCTCCGAACCGGCGTTGAAGCCGAACCAACCGAACCAGAGCAGCCCGGCGCCGAGGGCCACCAGCGGGATGTTGTGCGGCTTCATGACCTCCCGGGGCCAGCCGAGCCGCCTGCCGAGTACCAGCGCCACGCCGAGCGCGGCGGCGCCGGCGTTGATGTGCACCGCGGTGCCACCGGCGAAGTCGAGGGCGTGGATGTCACCGCCGATGATGCCGCCGCCCCACACCCAGTGCGCCACCGGGAAGTAGACCAGGGTCGCCCAGCCGAAGGCGAAGAGCAGCCAGCCGGCGAACCTGGCCCGGTCGGAGATGGCGCCGCTGATCAGCGCGACGGTGATCACCGCGAAGACCATCTGGAACGCCATGAAGACGTAGAGCGGGACGCCGATGCCGCTGGGGTTCTCGGCGGTCGCGCCCCACAGGTCCGTCTCGGCCAGGAACGTCCTGGTGCCGAGGTACTGCGCCGGGTCGCCCCAGAACCCGTTCACGTCCGTGCCGAACGCCACGCTGAAACCGTAGAACCACCACAGAACAGAGATGAGCCCGATCGCGGAGAAGCTCATCATCATCATGTTGAGCACGCCCTTGGACCGGTTCAGGCCGCCGTAGAACAGCGCCAGACCGGGCGTCATGAGCAGCACGAGCGCAGTCGACACCAGCAGCCACACGGTGTTGCCGGTGTCGATCGTCGGTGCTTCAGGCACGCTGGCCTCCTAAAGTTTGGTTACCCTCCCTCCCGGCCCACGAAAGGCGGCATCGCCCGTACGCCGGTTGCGCGGAAGCTTCCTGGCCGGAGGTTTCACGCGTGGTGCCCGCCCGGTTTCCGAGCCGTCACGGGTTGTTTCCAACGTGTGAAGAAGTTCTCACCACGGGCTACCGGAGCGCGTACTCCAGGGTGTGCCGTTCGTAGTCGAGCAGCCGCAGGTCACGCATCGGGCGGCGAAGGTGGCCCTTGTGCACGATTCGGACGAACGCCGGATCGCCGGCCGCGGCCATCCGGCGGATCCCCTCGACGTGGTCCACGATGCGCTTCCGGATGGTGCGCACCAGCCGGTGCCGGTCCCGGGGAATCAGCCCGTACGCGTCGGCGAAGAGCCGCAGCCGGCGCGGGCGGTTGGGCCGCTGCCAGCCGAGGGTGTAGGAGTCCCGGTCGGAGAAGAGCGGCACCCAGGTCCAGGCGGCGTACGCCACGTCGTAGATCCGGGCGCCGGGTGAGGCGAGGTCGAAGTCGATCAGCGCCAGGGTGCCGTCCGGCCGCCAGATCACGTTGTGCGGGGCGGCGTCGTGGTGGCAGATCACCTCGGTGTCCGGCGGCGGTGGCCCGAACGACCGCCAGACCGCGTTCGGCGGCGGCTGGAAACCATATTGCGCGTCGTGGAACATCCGCAGCATGGTGGCGACGGTGACCAGCGCCTCGTCGGTGACCCAGTGCGGGGCGAGCGGATACTCCCCGCACTCCCCCTCCAGATACGACAGCACCTCGCGGTTGCGCGAGTCCATCCCGAGCGCCCGGGGCGAACCGGTGAATCCGACGTATTCCAGGTGCCGGAGCAGGGCGTGCACCGAAGGGGTCCACGGGCCGGCGTTGCGCCGGACCGTGTCGCCCACCCGCACGACGGTGCTGACGTTCCCGCCATGCAGCGGGATCTCCTGCGAAGTCACGTACGTCTCTCCTGAAGGAGCGGCGCTGGAACAGCGTCACCAGGCCCGCGCCCGGGAACGGGGCGGGGTTTGCGATCAGTCCCCCGAGATTACGCGTCCACGCCAAGCGGCTCGGTGCCGAGGAGCGCGTCGACGAACTGCGCCGGATCGAAGGGCGCCAGGTCGTCCGGCCCCTCTCCCAGCCCCACCAGCTTCACCGGAATGCCGAGTTTGCGCTGTACGGCGATCACGATGCCGCCCTTGGCGGTGCCGTCGAGCTTGGTCAACACCACCCCGGTGACGTCCACCACCTCGGTGAAGACCCGGGCCTGCTCCAGGCCGTTCTGTCCGGTGGTGGCGTCCAGCACCAGCAGCGTCTCGTCCACCGGGCCGTGCCGGGAGACCACCCGCTTGATCTTGCCCAGCTCGTCCATCAGGCCGACCTTGTTCTGCAGCCGGCCGGCGGTGTCGATCAGCACGGTGTCGACGGAGACCTCGATGCCCCGCTGCACCGCGTCGAAGGCGACGCTGGCCGGGTCCGCCCCCTCCGGACCCCGGACCACCTCGGCGCCGACCCGGCCGGCCCAGGTGGTGAGCTGCTCGGCGGCGGCGGCCCGGAACGTGTCGGCCGCACCGAGCAGCACCGTACGGCCGTCGGCGATCAGCACCCGGGCCACCTTGCCGCAGGTGGTGGTCTTGCCGGCGCCGTTCACCCCGACCACCAGCAGCACCGCCGGGGTGTCGCCGTCCCGGGTCGCCCGCAGCGACCGGTCCAGCGTCGGGTCCAGTACCCCCACCAGCTCGTCGGCGAGCAGCGCCCGCAGCTCGGTCGCGGTACGGGTGCCGAGCACCGCCGTCCGCTCCCGCAGCCGGTCGACGATCTCCCGGGTCGCCTCGACCCCGACGTCCGCGCCGATCAGGCTGTCCTCGATCTCCTCCCAGACCTCCTCGTCGAGGTGGTCCCGGGCGAGCAGGCTGAGCAGGCCCTTGCCGAAGACGTTCTGCGACCGGGAGAGCCGGGCCCGTAACCGGACCAGCCGCCCGGCGGTCGGCTCCGGCCGCTCCACCACCACCGGCGCCTCGACCTCGGTGGGCGCCGGTGGCACCTCGACCTCGGTCGGGGCCGGTGGCGCCTCGGCGGGCGGGGTCAGCACGTCCGTCGGCGGTGCCGCCGTGGGGGTGGGTGGCACCGGTGGTACCGGCGGCGCGGGCGGGATCGGCGGCAGCGGCGGGGCGGCCCGACCACCCCTGCGGGTCACCACCAGACCGATCGCCAGGCCCACCAGGAGGAGCACCAGCACGCCGGCCACGACCAGCATGACGACGAGGTTGTCCATATGGGCGATCCTGTCAGACGTCGGGCGGCTTGGCGCGGCCGCCGCACCTGTGCCGGGGTGTTACAGCCGAGTAGGCTCGCCGCGAAAACCCCGGTACGCACCGCAGGCACCCGGGTAGGAGGATTCCGTCCGCCATCCCCTCACCTCGCTCGGAGGTCGTCGCATGCCCACCGCCCGGCTCCTGATCGGCCCGGTCCTGCGCCGGGTGGTCGGCACCTCCGCCACCGTCTGGGTGGAGACCAGCGGCCCGGCCCTGGTCCGGGTCGAGACCCCGGACGGCGCGGCCGGCGAGGCGGCCACCTTCACCGCCTTCGACCACCACTACGCGCTGGTCGTGGTGACCGGGCTTGCCGCGGGCACCGCCGCGCCCTACCGGGTCTTCCTGGACGGCGAGCAGGTCTGGCCGGAGCCCGGGACCAGGTTCCCGCCGAGCGTGATCCGGACCCGTCCGGCCGGCGACCTCGGGGCCCGGCTGGTCTTCGGCTCCTGCCGGGAGACCACCCAGCACGCCACCGCGCGGAGGCTGCCGCCGGACGCGCTCGACGCGTACTCCCGGCGGTTGTTGGCGTCGGTCGGCGGCGGTGGGGCGGGCGGGCCCGGCGGGGCCGCGGACGCCGCCGACGGCTGGCCGGACCTGCTCGTGCTCCTCGGGGACCAGGTCTACGCCGACGAGACCTCTCCGACGGTACGCAAGCTGCTGCGCCGCCGCCGCGGCCGGAGTGCCGACGCCCCGGTCGACCAGGTGGTCAGCTTCGACGAGTACACCAAGCTGTACCTGGAGTCGTGGCGGGATCCGGAGATCCGCTGGCTCCTCTCCACCGTGCCGAGCGTGATGATCTTCGACGACCACGAGATCATCGACGACTGGAACACCTCGACCCCGTGGCGCACCGAGACGCACCGCCAGCCCTGGTGGTCGGAGCGGATCTCCAGCGGGCTCGCGTCGTACTGGGTCTACCAGCACCTGGGCAACCTCGAACCGGACGAGATCGCCACCGACCCGGTCTACGCCAAGGTCGTCGCCGCCGAGGACGCCACGTCGGTACTGCGCGAGTTCGGCGCGCGGGTCGACGCCGAGGCGACCGGCTTCGACGCCGCGCTGGGCCGGGGCGAGTCACCGGCCCAGGCCGCCGTCCCCGGCCGCTACCAGTGGAGCTACTCGCTCGACATCGGCCGTACCCGCCTGGTGGTGCTGGACAACCGGTGCAGCCGGGTGCTCGACCCGACACACCGGGCGATGCTGCCGCCGACCGAGTGGGCCTGGTTCACCGACCAGGTGCACGGCGAGTACGACCACCTGGTGGTCGGTTCGTCACTGCCCTGGCTGCTGCCGCCCGGCATCCACCACCTGGAGTCCTGGAACGAGCGGCTGGCCGACTCCGGACGGCCCCGGGTGGCGGCGTTCGCCGAACGGCTGCGCCGGGCGTTCGACCTGGAACACTGGGCGGCGTTCCGTCGGTCGTTCGACGCGCTCGCCCAGGTCTTCGTCCGGCTCGGCAGCGGATCGACCGGGCAGCCGGGCGACCGGGTGGGTACCGGACCGGCGTACCCGCCACCGGCGTCGATCAGCGTGCTCTCCGGCGACGTGCACCACTCGTACGTGGCCCGGGCCCGGTTCCCTGGCGAGGCGGTCACCACCCCGGTGCACCAGTTGACCTGCTCGCCGATCCACAACCAGATCCCCGGGCCGATGCGACCGCTGCTCCGGCTCGGCTGGTGGCGCGGCCCGTCGGTGGCGGCCCGGGCGCTGGCCCGGACGGCAGGGGTCAAGCGGCCGCCGGTGCGCTGGCGCAAGCTGGACGGCCCGTACTTCGGCAACGCCGTCAGCACGCTCCGGCACGAGGGCCGCACCGCCGAGGTGACCATCGAGGGCACCGTGCGGGACGGGACCCTGCACACGATCGCCCGGCGTACCCTCACCGGCTGACCGCCGTAGCCGCCAGCCGACGAGGGCTGGTCCGGTCAGAAGTCGAACTCGCCGTCCTTCGCACCCGCCAGGAAGGCGTCCCACTCCGCTCGGGTGTAGACGATCACCGCACCATCCGGCGCCTTACTGTGCCGCACCGCCACCCGACCGCTCCCGTCGGCCAACGGCCCCGCCTCGACACAGTTGCCGCCGGCACCGCTGCTGCGGCTGCTGATGTGCCACTTCACGCCGGTCAGGTCGTCCATCAGATCTCCTCCGCGATCGCCGTCATCAGCTCTGTCGACTCACTCGGTGTGAGTGCGGTCTCTCGTAGCCGATCGTACGCTTGGACGAAGCGGGTTGATCTGGGCCATTCCAGGAAGAGCCGGCCGCCGAGGTGTTCCACATAGGCCACTGGTGGGAACGGCTTGACCAGCTCGAAAAGCTGGAACGGGCCATACGCTCCCGCCCCACCGCCAAGAGCGAGCGGCAGCACTCGCAACTCGATGTGCCGCTGTCGGCCCAACTGGACCAGATGGTCGAGTTGCCCCCGCATCACCTGGTCGCCGCCGATCCGGGCCCTGAGCACCGCCTCGGTGAGAATGCACGTCAACCGGGTCGGCTTGACGCCGGTCAACACACCCTGCCGAGCCAGTCGCATCGCGACCCACCGATCAATCCGCTCGGCGCTCGGCTGGTCACGCTCCACCTCACGGAGAATCGCACCAGCGTAGCCCGGGGTCTGGAGCAGGCCAGGCACGTAGGTTGCGTCAAACGTCCGGATGGCCTCGGCGTGCTCCTCCAGCCAGGGGAGGTCGACGAAGGACTTGTCGTAGATCGCGTCCTCGAATTCGGTCTCCCACTCGTGGCGGCGGCCGACCTCCTCGCTGAGCCGGATGAAGTGATCCCGGACCTCCTTGTCGACCACGCCGTAGAAGTCGAGCAGCAGCCGCACGTCAGGGCGCGGGAACGGCCACTCGGCCCGTTCGAACCGGCCGAGCGCCGACCGGTCCCGGTTGAGATAGCTGGCCGCCTCCTCCAGGGACAGTCCGATCTCCTCGCGCAATGCGCGCAACTGCTGGCCGAGGAGTTGGCCGCGCAGTGTCGAGACCTTGCTCGGGTGCGATGAGTGCATTGGTTGTCTCCTGTCGACGGGCGCCCGGGAACCGTTGCTCCCGCGTCTGGGCGCAGGGAAGCGTGGTGACGTGCGCGACGGACGTCACCGAGCGACTAACAACGGCTTGGCTGTGAAGCCGACAGGTAAAGGTTTCCGGGCGCTGTCCCGGCCACCGGGCCTCATCTGCGGGTCGGACCGGACCCGCCTTACCAGCCCGCAAAAAGAAATACCACAAACCACCCAACGCCGGCTACCCGCAACCCGCAAGAGAATGCCGCCCATGATTCTTGGAGAACTGTGGCGCCGTGCGAACCACAGTTCTCCAAGAATCATGGCGCCGGGCCACGGATGTCGGGCCACGGGCGCTGCTGGTGGCGGCGGCGTGGGGTGGGCGGGCATGCGATCATTTTCCGATGACCTGGACCGCCCCCGACGTCGACCGGCAGCGCGCACCCCTCGTCGCCGACGAGCGCACCATGCTGGAAGGCTGGCTCGACTTCCACCGCCAGACGCTACTGACCCAGTGCGCCGGGCTGACCGCCGAACAGCTCCGTACCGCCAGTGTCGAACCCTCCAAGCTGACCCTGCTCGGCCTGGTCCGGCACTGCGCCTTCGTCGAGCGGTACTGGTTCCGCCAACAGTTCGCCCGGCTGGACGTACCGCCGCTGTACGCCACGGAGGCCCAGCCGGACCGCGACTTCGATGACCTCGACGGGGCTGACCCGGCAGCCGATCTCGGCACCCTGCGGGCGGAGATCGAGCTGGCCCGTCAGGCGGTCGCCGGCCGCTCGCTGGACGACACCTTCGTCAGCCGGCGCGATAACGACATCAGCCTGCGCTGGGTCTACCTGCACATGATCGAGGAGTACGCGCGACACAACGGCCACGCCGACCTGATCCGGGAACGCCTCGACGGTACGACCGGCGAGTAGGTCGACCCCGACACCAGAGTTTTCCACAGCGACGACCCGCGGGGACTCCAAAGATCGGCCTGGGCCAATAAGGTGCCGGGCAGACCGAGGGAGGGCGGGCAGATGGTACGGGTGGACACCGCCGCATTGCGAACGGCGGCGAAACAACTCCGCGACGAGGCGGCGGACGTGGTCGGCGAGGCGGTGAAGGCCACCGGGAACGCCGAACGCCGCACGGTGCTGAGCTTCGCCTTCGACGAGTACGGCAGTCACGACGGCTATCAGAGCGTCGCCAAGGCGTGGCGCAATGAGCTGGATGTCCTCGCCGAGGCGCTGCGCCAGCTCGCCGGGGCGATGGAGCAGGCGGCCGACAACTACGACCGTTCCGACGGGAACGCCCAGACCCGGCTGGACGGGGTGCGGTGATGGGCGACGACAACACGCCACTGCCCCGGCTCAAGGACCTCCAGCGCGACATCGCCGACCAGAACGGCCTCTGGAACGCGGGCGCGTTGCACTACTCGATCCGGGACGCCCTGCAGGTGGCCGGACCGGGCGGCACGCCGTCCACCCTGGACGAACTCGCCACCGACTACGCCAGGGCGGAGCAACGCCTCGACGCCGCGCTGCTGGCGGTCGGCCGACTGCGGCGGCAGAAGCTGCCCGCGATCTGGGCCGGCGACACCCATGTCGCGGCCGGGCAGGCGCTCGCCGCCGCCGAACGCGGACTCGAGCGCGGCGTCGAGGTGCTGGGCAAGGTCGCGCAGGGCCTGCGCGGACTGGCCGCCGCCGTCGAGGGCGGGAAGTCGCGGGACAGCGCCGCCCTGGCTCCGCTGCGCGAGGCGTACGAGCTGACCGAGGAGATCACAGCCGGCCCCTTCATCGACCCGCTCAACTACGACGGTGACACGATGCACCGGGCGCACCAGTTGGCCAAGGGCGGGATGGCGGAGCGGGTCGGGGCGCACACCGGTGTCGCGGAGGCATCCCGCGAGGCGAGCAGTGCCTTCCACGACCTCGCGTCACAGGCCCGGTTGCGGCGGTTGGCCGACTCGCCACTGTCCGCCCTGGACGAACTGCTCCTGGTCGACGCCGGCAGCACCGGCGAGGGCGTCGATTCGGCCATCCTCTCCGCCGCGATGGCCGACCGGTCGGCCGACCGCCTCGCCGCGATGAGCCAGCCGGACCGGGTCCGGATGGCGCAACTGCTCGCCTCGGCGGGCAGCCCGGAGCACCGGGCCTACCTGATGCGCGCCCTGGCCGCCGGCTACGACATCAGCAGGATCACCGACTTCAACCGGCTGATCAGCCCGTACGGCGCCGACCCGGCCTGGCTGCGAGAACATCTCAACCCGCTGGGCGCGGGCAGCCTGACCGCTGGGCACCAGCCCACGACGTTCGACGGCGCGGAGTGGACCCAGGGGCAGTACCCGACCTGTGTCGCCTCCTCCACTGTCACCGCCCGGGCCGCCGTGGACCCGCTCTACGCCCTGCAGCTCACCACCGGCGGCCACCCGGGCGACCCGGCGTACGACAACGGTGCCGCGTTCGCCGAGCGGCTCCGGGACGAGCAGGTCCGGACATATGACGGCGAGCGCTCCTGGCTCCAGGACCTGCCGCTGCTGGGCAGCGACGGGATGACCAACGACCAGTCGGCGACCATCGCCGACCAGGAAATCGGCGCGCGCACCGGCGCGGACTACGAGAACCGGGACGTGGACAACAGCGACGAGCGCCGCGCGGTGCTGCCGGAGATCGAGCGGGCGGTGGACGAGGGTCACGCTGTGCCCTTCTCCAGCCACGACGACAGTGGCGGGCATCAGATGCTGGTCATCGGCCACGAGGGCGACAAGCTCCAGGTCTACAACCCGTGGGGCTACACCGTCTGGGTCGATGAGGACGACTTTGTCGACGGTCGGCTCGGCTCCATCGGCAAGGGAGTACCGATCGAGTTCACCAGCGTCCGGCTGCCCAGGTGAGGAGTGCTGCGTTGACCTACCCGAGGACTGACGAGGACGAACTGCGGCACATCGACGTACCTGCGGAGTTGGCGGCCCGGCTGCAGGTCGGCCGGGCGCCGGGCGGGGAGGCGACCGTAGCCGCCGGGCTGGCGGCGGACCGGCTCGGCACCCAGCCCCGGTCGCTGACCTTCCTGGCCGAGGTGGTCCGGCGGGGTGGCGCCGACTACGCCGGTACTCTGCCGGAGCCGCTGCCGAACCCGGAGCAGGCAGCGCTCGCCGCGACCTGGCTGACCGCCGCGAACAGCGTCGAGGTATCGGAGCGCGGGCCCGACCATGACGAGACGGTGGCCCGCTGGCTGGAGAACGTCGCCCTGGTGGTGGCGGCCCGCCGCCGGGAGGCCCGGTGAGACTCAGGAGACCGTCACTGTCCAGGTGACCGTCTCCGACGCCGCCCTGGTCCGCTCGGTCGCGCAGCCCTGGAAGCAGTTCGTGAGAGTGACGGTGACCTGTCCGAAGCGCCGGGCGTCGAAGAGGAAGTAGCGGTTCCCACCGCCGCCTCCGTCCGCCGGTCCGAAGATCCGGTCCGTCAAGCTGTCGAAGATCAGCTCGTCCTCGACCAGTGCCAACACGTCAGCCGGCTCGGCGGTGGCGCTCCAGTTGTCGCCGACCGAGGCGCCCCGGTCCGGGACCCGGATCGAGAGACGGTCCCCAGGCTCCACTGTGGCGGATGTCGCCTGCTGGTCCAGGACGGTCCCGTACCGCGCATTGTGTCGGATCGTCAGCCCGACGATCGTGGCCAGGCCGACCACCAGGATCAGGGCGAGGGCGACACCGACGAGCACAAGCACAGGACGCTTAGGCGAGGCCACAGCGGACGACGATACCGGGCAGCCGCCACCGGGGGTGTGCCCGCCCGCCAGGGCCGCTCACCGAGCCAGCGCGGCGCGCAGGTAACGCAGGTCCGCCGGCCCGCTCCACCGGTACGCCGACAGCCCGGCCACCCGGGCACCCCGGACCGAACGGTCCGAGTCGTCGACGAAGAGCACCTGGGCCGGCGGGACACCGACGGCCAGGCAGGCCTGCTCGAAGTACTCCCTGGACGGCTTGGCCACGCCCAGCTTCGAGGAGTTGACCACCACGTCCACCTCGTCGGTCAGGTTGAGCAGCGCCAGGTCGGAATCGAGCAGGTCGGTGGCGTTGCTGGCCAGCCCGACCCGCATCCCGGCGGCCCGTACCTGGCGGACGAAGCCGAGTACGTCCGGGTCCACCGTCCCCCGGTCGGCCTGCCACTCCCGCACCGCCGCCCGCGCCCGGTCCGGCCCGCCGGCCGGCTCGGCGAGCGCCTCGGCGATCCCGGCCAGCCAGTCGGCGTGGCTGAGCTGCCCGGTCACCGCCGGTTGCAGCAGTGACCAGCGCATCGCGGTGTCGTAGAGCGCACCGGCCGGCAGCCCGTACCGGCGCTCGACCGCGGCGCTGGCGGCCGGATCCCACCGTCGCAGCACCCCGTCGAGATCCACCAGCAGGGCGGTCGGGCGTTCCCGCCGGGCCATTCAGTCCTCCTCGTCGCCGAGCCGCTGGCTGATCACCTGGGTCACCCCGCTGCGCATCGTCACGCCGTACAGGGCGTCGGCGACCTCCATCGTCCGCTTCTGGTGGGTGACGACGATGAGCTGGCTCTTCTCCCGCAACTGGGCCATCAGGGTGATCAGCCGGCCCAGATTGACGTCGTCCAGCGCCGCCTCGACCTCGTCCATGATGTAGAACGGGCTGGGTCGGGCCCGGAAGATCGCCACCAGCATGGCGACGGCGGTCAGCGACCGCTCCCCGCCGGAGAGCAGCGACAGCCGCTTGATCTTCTTGCCCGGCGGGCGGGCTTCGACTTCGACGCCGGTGGTGAGCAGGTCCTCCGGGTCGGTGAGCACCAACCGCCCCTCGCCACCGGGGAAAAGCACGGTGAAGACCTGTTCGAACTCCCGGGCGGTGTCCTGGTACGCGCTGGCGAATACCTCCAGGATCCGGTCGTCGACGTCCTTGACCACGGTGAGCAGGTCCCGACGGGTCGCCTTGAGGTCCTCGAGCTGCTCGGAGAGGAACTTGTAGCGCTCCTCCAGGGCGGCGAACTCCTCCAGGGCGAGCGGGTTGACCTTGCCGAGCAGGGCCAGCTCGCGTTCCGCCTTGGCGGCCCGCTTCTCCTGCACCGGCCGCTCGAACGGCACCGGCTCCGGCGCCGGCCGGTCGTCCTTCTCGGCAGCCAGGATCTCGGCCTGGCTGGGCGGGACCGGCCGCTGCGGGCCGTACTCGGCGACCAGCGTCTCCACGTCCAGCCCGAAGTCCTCGGCCGCCTTCGCCTCCAGCTGCTCGATCCGCAGCCGCTGCTCGGCCCGGGCCACCTCGTCCCGGTGTACCGCGCTGGTCAGCCGCTCCAGGTCGGCACCGAGCCGCTTGGCCGCGCCGCGTACCTCCTGGAGTTCGGCCTCCCGGGCAGACCGGGCCGCCGCCACCTCGTCCCGGGTCCGCTCGGCCGCGGCCAGCGACACCGCGAGCCGGGTCAGCGCCCCCCGGGCGCCGAACTCGACGGCCCGGGCGATGCCGGCGCCCCGGGCCCGGGCGGCCCGCCGGGCGGCGGCCCGCTCCCGGGCGGCCCGCTCGGCGGCGGCCTGCCGGGCCAGCGAATCGGCCCGACCGGCGATCGAGGCGACCCGCTCCTCGGCGGTACGCACCGCGAGCCGGACCTCCATCTCGTTCTGCCGGGCCTGCGGCAGGTACGCCGCCAGTTCGTCCCGCTCCTCGGTGGACGGGTCGGCGTCGACCGGGGTGGCCTCGGCGAGCCGGAGCCGCTCCTCCAACTCGGCCAGGCCGGCGAGATCCCGCTCCCGGGCCTGCTCGGCGCGGTCCCGCGACTCGGCCAACCGCTCCATCTCGGCCCTGGCGGACCGGGCCGCCGCGCCCAGCTCGGCCAGTCGGCGGGCGGCGGCGTTGCGCTGCCCCTCCGCGTCCCGCTTCACCGCCGCGGCGGCGGCCACCTCCCGCTTGCGCTCCGCCACCTCGTCGCGGGCCTCGCCGAGCTGTTCCCGCAGTTCGGCTATGGTCTGCTCGGCGGTCACCCGGTTGGCCCGGGCCTCCTCAACCGCGGCCTGCACCTCCAGGAAGCTCGGCGCCTTGGCCGAGCCGCCGGCCGCCGCGTACCCGCCGACCACGTCACCGTCGGCGGTCACCGCGCGCAGTTCGGGGCTGCCGGCGACGAGCTTGGTCGCGTCCTGGAGGGTGTCGACGAGTACGACGTCGCGCAGCGCCCGGTGCACCGCCGGGCGTACCTCGTCGGGGCAGCCGACCAGGTCCGGCGCCCAGCGCGCACCGGTCGGCAGGGCGGGGCGGAGCGCCTCCGGCGAGCCGATCATGCCCGGCCCGGCCTGCCCGCCGACCAGCAGCTCGGCCCGACCGGCGTCCTGGATCTTGAGCCACCGCATCGCCTCGGCCGCCTCGTCCACCCCGGCGACCGCGACCGAGTCGGCCAGCGAGCCGAGCGCGGCGGCGAGCGCCGCCTCGTGCCCGGGCGCGACGGTCAGCATCCCGGCCAGGCTGCCCAGCAGCCCCGGCACCTGATCGGCGCGCCCCAGCAGCGCACCCGCGCCGTCCTTGCGACGCAGCCCCATCGCCAGCGCCTCTTCCCGGGCCTTCCAGGTCGCCGCGTCCTTCTCCGCGGCCCGTTCGGCGTCGGAGAGGGTACGCACCCGGGCCGCCGCCTCCTCCTGCGCGGCGACCGCCTCGGCGTGCCGGGCGTCCAGTTCGGCGTTGTCCCGATCCGCCTCCGAGGACTGCTCGGCGACGGCGTCCAGCTCGTTCTGGGTCTGCTCGGCCCGCAGTTGCGCGTCGGCGTGCGCGGCGGCGAGCCGTTCGATCTCCTCCGCCGCCGACCCGGTACGCGCCCGCGCCGAGTTGACCTGCCCGGTCAGCTTGGCCAGCCCCTCCCGCCGGTCGGCGATCGCCTTCGCGGCCGTCACCAGCGCGCGTTCGGCCTCGGCGAGCTGGCGTTCGAGCTGCTGGCGGCTCTCCACCGCCTCGGCAAGCCGGATCTGGTCCTCGGTGAGGGCGGCGCGCAGCTCCTCCTCCTGCGCCCGGACCTCCTCGGCCTCGGCCTCTAGCCGCTCGGGGTCCCGGCCGGGGCGCTCGTCGTCCGGGGTGGTGCTCAGGTGCCGCAGCCGCTCCCGGGCCAACTGCTCGGTGGAGCGGAACCGCTCGGTGAGCGCGGAGAGCTTGTACCAGGTGTCCTGGGCCCGGGCGAGCAGCGGGGCGTCGGAAGCGAGCGCCTCCTCCAGCTCGGCGAGCCGGGACTGCACCTCGGCGTGCTCCCGTTCCACCTGCTCGCGGCGCTGCCGCAGGGCCGCCTCGTCGGCGATCTCCTTGTCCAGGGTCGAGCGGAGCGTGGCCAGGTCGTCGGCGAGCAGCCGCAGCCGGGCGTCGCGCAGGTCGGCCTGGATCCCCTGGGCGCGGCGGGCCACCTCGGCCTGCCGGCCCAGCGGCTTGAGCTGGCGGCGCAGCTCGGCGGTGAGGTCGGTCAGCCGGTTCAGGTTGACCTGCATCGCGTCGAGCTTGCGCAGGGCCTTCTCCTTGCGCTTGCGATGCTTGAGTACGCCCGCCGCCTCCTCGATGAAGGCCCGCCGGTCCTCCGGCTTCGCGTGCAGTACGGCGTCGAGCTGGCCCTGCCCGACGATGACGTGCATCTCCCGGCCGATGCCGGAGTCGGAGAGGAGTTCCTGGATGTCGAGGAGCCGGCAGGAGTCGCCGTTGATCTCGTACTCGCTCTCGCCGGACCGGAACATCCGGCGGGTGATCGACACCTCGGTGTAGTCGATCGGCAGCGCACCGTCGGTGTTGTCGATCGTCAGGGTGACCTCGGCCCGGCCCAGCGGTGCCCGGCCGGCGGTGCCGGCGAAGATCACGTCCTCCATCTTGCCGCCGCGCAGCGCCTTCGCGCTGTGCTCGCCGAGCACCCAGGCGATCGCGTCGACGACGTTGGACTTGCCCGAGCCGTTCGGGCCCACCACGCAGGTGATCCCCGGCTCCAGCTTGAAGGTCGTGCTGGAGGCGAAGGACTTGAAGCCCTTCACCGTCAGGCTCTTGAGATACACGTTCCCGATCCTCGTCCGGCGCGACCGCCGGGCAGGCTCAGCGCTTCCCGGTCCGTCCCGCTCCCGGTCCGGCACCGCCGGCGACCTGGTCGTCAGCCGCGCGGCCGCACCCGGCTCGGCGGAGATTCTGCTCCCGGCCGTGGGAGCCTGGTCAACCCGCAGGGTAACCCGGAGCCGGTCGTCCCGCGCGACGCGGCACGCACCGAGCAGCGTATCGGGTCAGTGGAGACCATCTGAAAGTAGCCGAACCCCGGAACAGGCAGGCGTACCCCCGGAACAGAACTGTGCGCGTACCCCGGAACAGAACTGCGCGCCGCCACAGGTGTGTCGGCGCGCTTTTTCTGGGTGCGATTCAGTTGTCAGGCAGGGCGCCGGTTGCCCGACGCCCGGAGCTCAGGTCAGCGCGGGCTCGGCCAGCCGCAGCAGGTCGTCTGCCTCGGCGACCGCCGCCGCGAGCCGATCGTTCTCGGCACGCAACCGCGTCGTCTCGAACTCCAGTGCCTGAACCCTGGCACGCAGTCGGGTGACCTCGTCGAGAAGGCGCCGGTCGGGCGCCGCACCAACGTGGCCGTAGAGGGCCTTCGCCATATCGTCTCCTTGTAATGCGCTGCCGGAAAGGCCGGCCAACGCGCGCCCAACTCGTACGCGACTACCCGCCCGCAGGGCAAAACGCGGGCATGGTCGGGCGCGACTGGCGACACTTACATAGTGTGCCGATGTCCCGGCTGAGTCAAGTTCCACCGGGCACAGGCCACCTGTGCTGTCAACCACCCGCCGGGGCGAGGGCTTGCGCGCAGGCACGAACCAGGTCGCGGTCCGGACCACAGGAGTCTATCCAGCGTCGATGTCCGCATCCGCATCGCCCCTGGCCAGCCACGATCCCGCCGGCGGGTCCCCCCTTATATCTTCCTTAGCCGCGTTGCCCCGGCCGGTGGCCCCGCGTAGCGTCCGCACGGTCGGCGAGCAGGCGATAACCGAGATCCGACAGCAAACGGAGGCGCAGCGTGCAGGGGTGGACCGAGCAGCCCGGCTGGGGGGACGGCGACGACTGGCCCGACCGGGCCGACAACGGTGCCGCCCACCCGGCCGCCCGCGCCGCCGATCGGGATGATCCGTCCCGTTCGTCCCAGCCCTCAGGCCCGGCGGACCCGCGCCTCCACCCCGACCCGGACTGGTCGGATCAGCATTCCGAGCCGGACTGGCCGGATCAGCGCCCCGACCTTGACTGGTCGGACCAGCGCCCCGACCTTGACTGGTCGGACCAACGTCCCGACCTTGACTGGTCGGACCAGCGCCCTGACCTTGACTGGCCGGACCAACGTCCCGAACCCGGCTGGCCGGACCAGCATCCGGAGCCGGGCTGGGTGGACGAGGTCGCCGAACGCTGGCGCCGGGCCGGCCTCGGCCCGGTCGACGAGCCGATTGGGCGGCGGCAGCAGGCCGCCGCCCGGTGGGCGGACGAGCCGGCGGACCTCGGCGCGTTCGACCTCGGCCGGGATGCCGACGGCGGCCGGGGGCGCCGGATACGTTCCGACGACCACGGACCGGGCGGCAGGGCGGGCGGCGGGGCCTCGGGCCGGGCGGGCTCGGACAGGGGCGGCTCCGGCCGGGGCAGCTCCGGCCGGCACCGTCGGCCGACCCCGCTGCGCGGCCCGGTCGGCCTGGGCATCGCGGTGACCGCGCTGCTCGGCGCCTTCGGCGTCGGTGCCGCCCTGCTGCCACCGAGCCTCGCCGACGCACCGGCCGGTGACCGGGGCGGCCGGCCGGCGGTCGAGGCGGCCGGTCCCGAGGAGGCCACGGAACCGGCGACGCCGGAGCCGACCGCGACCCCCGAGCGGGCCAGCACCCCGACGCCGAGCGCCACCCCGCCGCCCCGGAGGCCCAGGGCCACCACCACCGCACCGAAGCCACCCCGGACGACCAGCCCGGCCGCGCGGCGTACGCGGGCGGGATCGGGATCCGCCGCTGGCACGGCGGGAAGCAGTCAGCAGACGCAGGTGCTCGCGATCGTCAACCGGGAACGCGCCGCCAACGGCTGCGCCGCGGTGGTGGTGAACAGCGACCTGGCCGAGGCGGCCCAGCTGCACAGCCAGGACCAGGGTGAGCACACCAACATGTCGCACACCGGCAGCGACGGCAGCGACTTCGTGGAACGTGCCCGCCGGGCCGGCTACGACCGGCCGATCGGGGAGAACGTCGCCATGGGCTATGAGAACGCTGCCGCCGTGATGGACGGCTGGATGAACAGCTCGGGGCACCGGGCCAACATCCTCAACTGCGACGCCAGGGCGATGGGGGTGGGGGTGGCCACCGGGTCTGACGGCCGGCTCTACTGGACCCAGATGTTCGGCGCGGTCGCCTGACCGACCGTGCCCGCCACGCGAACTGGCTCGTTGGCCAGTTCGAAGGGGGTGCGCGGCTGGTGACCACCGCAGCTCGTTGACGTGCCGGGCCGTGACGGCCCGATCCGGTGGCGGCTCCGCCCAGGACGGCGGCCACCGGGACCGGTCGGCGCCGGGGCAAGGAGCGGTCGGATACGCCGTGCGGTGCACCTGCTCGTCGTCCTCGGCCTGGTGGCGGCGACCTCCGGCTGCCGGCTCCTGCCGAACCGGTCCGCCTCGGTGCCGCCGTGGCCGGGCGGGGTGGCCTCGACCTGGCAGTGGCAGCTCAGCGGCGCCCTCGACCCCACCGTCGACGCCCAGGTGTACGCGCTCGACGTCTTTCGTACCACCCTGGAGGAGTCCCGCCGGCTGCGCGCCGACGGACGGCGGTTGATGTGTACCGTCGAGGTCGGAATTCTCCACAGGGTCCGCCCAGACGAGCAGCGGTTCCCGGCCGAGATCCTCGGCCGGCCGGCCCGGGTGCCCGGCCAGCCGGACGGCGCCCCGGCCGGGCGATGGTTGGACATCCGGCAGTGGTCGAGCCTCGAACCGGTCCTCGCCGACCGGTTCCGGGTCTGCCGGGGAAAGGGATTCGTTGCCGTACTTCCGTTCGGGATGGACGGCTACACCGCCGAGACCGGGTTCCCGCTGACCTTCGACGACCAGTTCCGGTTCAACCGGGCGGTCGCCGCGCTGATCCGCCAGGTCGGCCTCTCTCCCGGCCTGGTCAACGACCTCGACCAGGTGTTGGCGCTGGAGCCGTACTTCGACTTCGCGGTCAACGAGGAGTGTTTCCGGCGGAAGTCCTGCGACCGGCTCCTCCCGTTCGTTGACGCCGGCAAACCGGTGTTCCATGTCGAGTACGAGGGTTCGACCGCCGACTACTGCCGCACCGCCCTCGGGTACGGGTTCAGCTCGATCGGCAAGGACCGGAACCTCGGCCCGCGCCGCGACATCTGCCCGCACTGACATCGCCGGCCGGGTAGCTCACGGGTGGCCGGATCCACCCGCAGCTGTCGCCGCCGTGGCCACCGCCGACGGGTCCGCTCCCAGTTCCCGCACCATCCGGCAGGCCAGGCCGTCCCGACCCGCCAAGGTGGCGCCGAGCAGGCGGGGCCACAGCCGGTGTGGTCGGTCCGCCCTGACGCCCGGCGGACCACCTCAGCGGCGTCGGCGGCAACCAGGCGTTCCACGTCCGGTTGGAACCCTGAGCTGACCCTCCACTGGCGGGCCGGTCGGCACACCGACCGGCCCGCCGGATCACGGGCGGGCGGCCCGGGGCCGGGGCTGGCAGCGCGGGCAGCTGAACGAGGACCTGTTCATGAACGCCTCACGGCGGATCGGCGTGCCGCAGCGCCGGCAGGGCATGCCCTCCCGGCCGTACACGTTCAGTTCGCGGTCGAAGTAGCCGCTCTCGCCGTTGACGTTGACATAGAGCGCGTCGAAGCTGGTGCCACCCTCCCGGACCGCCTCGGCGAGCACGTCCCGGACATGGCCGAGCAGGCGGGTGACCGCCGGGCCGGTGAGCGCCTCCGTCGGGCGGGCGCCGTGCAGGCGGGACCGCCACAGCGCCTCGTCGGCGTAGATGTTGCCGACCCCGGAGATCAGGGTCTGGTCGAGCAGCGCCCGCTTGACCTCGGTACGCCGCCGCCGGATCGCGGCCACGAAGTCGGCGTCGGAGAACTCCGGATCCATCGGGTCGCGGGCGATGTGTGCGATCTCGGCCGGCAGGGTCGCGCCGCCCTCGGAGACCGCCAGGCCGCCGAAGGTGCGCTGGTCGACGAAGCGGAGGTCGGTACCGCCGTCGTCGAAGGTGAACCGGATCCGCAGGTGGATCTCGTCGGCCGCCTCGGTCGGCCGGACCAGCAGTTGCCCGGACATCCCCAGGTGCCCGAGGATCGCGTCACCGCTGTCCAGCGGCAACCACAGGTACTTCCCGCGACGGCGGGCGCCCAGGATCGTCCGTCCGGCGAGTACCGCGGCGAAGTGCGCGGCGCCGGGCAGGTGCCGGCGTACGGCGCGCGGGTGGCGTACCTCGACCGCCGCGATCCGCCGGTTCGTCACCCAGCGCGACAGCCCCTCGCGGACAGTCTCCACCTCGGGCAGCTCAGGCATGGACCACCTTCATTCAGTTCGAGCCGGCGTCGCCGACCGTGCCGGGGCTGGCCGGGACGCGGCCATCCGGCGCCGGCCCGGTACCGTCGGCCGCCGGGACAGCTCCGTCGGGCGCCGGAACCCTCCCGTCGACTGCCGGAACGGTACCGCCGGCCGCCGGGACGGTGCCGTCGGGTGCCGGGACGGTGCCGTCGGGTGCCGGGACGGTGCCGTCGGGTGCCGGGACGGTGCCGTCGGGTGCCGGGACGGTGCCGTCGGGTGCCGGGACGGTGCCGTCGGGTGCGGTGGCGGCGACCGGGTCGACGACGGGGGCGGCCGGCTCGTTCTGCTGCTCGGAGAGGGTCCGCCAGGCCGCCTCGGCGGCCCGCTGCTCCGCCTCCTTCTTGCTGCGGCCGTCGGCACCGCCGTACTTCCGGCCGGCCACCACCACCCAGGCGGTGAAGGTCTTGGCGTGGTCGGGCCCGGCCTCGTCGATCCGGTACTCGGGGACGCCGAGTCCCAGCGCGGCGGTCAGCTCCTGGAGGCTGGTCTTCCAGTCCAGCGCGGCCCCCCGTCCGGCCGACTCCGCCATCAGCGGGTCGAACAGCCGGTGGATGACGATGGCGACGGTGTCCAGGCCGTACTGGAGGTAGATCGCGCCGAGCAGCGCCTCCAGGGTGTCGGCGAGAATGCTCGCCTTGTCCCGCCCCCCGGTGCTCTCCTCGCCCTTGCCCAACAGCAGGTACGGCCCGAGTCCGGCCGGGCCGAGCCGCCGGGCGACATCGGCCAGCGCCCGCATGTTGACCACGCTGGCCCGCAGCTTCGCCAGCTGCCCCTCGGGCAGGTCGGGATGGTTGTGGAACAACGCGGTGGTGATCACCACGCCGAGCACCGAGTCGCCGAGGAACTCCAGCCGTTCGTTGGTCGGCAGGCCGCCGTTCTCGTACGCGAACGACCGGTGCGTGAGGGCCCGCTCCAGCAGGTCCGGGTCGAGAGCGACCCCGAACGCCGCCTCCAGGTGGGTGATCGGCGGCCGTCGCCGCTTGTCCTTGGTCATGCCGTCTCCTCGCTTCACCCGCCACCGCCACGACCCAGGCGGCTCGGCTGGCTGATTCGCTCTCTACGCTCGCCCACAGCGTCTCCCCCGCTCGTCCACAGCGTCTGTCCCGCCCACCGGTGGACGTGCCGGGGCCGGGGTCGGGACCGGGGTTCGGCCCTGCGCAGGCTCGTGTCTGCACTCATGCCGGCACTCCGGTGCCGGTGGCCCGACCGACCACCGCGGACCCGACGAGCAGCGCGGACACCGCCGGGATGGTGTGGCGGCGGTGCAGGTGGGCGGCGAGTGCGATGCCCGAGGCGACGTCCTCGCCCCGGGCCGCGCCGTGGCAGACCACCACCGCGCCGGAGACCCCGAGCAGGGTGGCGGCGCGCGGCGGGCCGCCGCTGGCGGGCGGGCCACCGGCCATCGCGTACGCGCCCTCGATCCCTTTGAGCAGGACGTTTCCGGTGAACCCGTCGGTGACCACGACGTCGGCGCGGTTGCCGAACGCCACGTCGTAACCCTCGACCAGACCCACGTAGCGGGCACCGGGCGGCAGATCCTGCGCGGCCAGGGCCGGGTCGGCGGCCCGGCGGATCCGGTCGCCCTTGCCCGGCTCGGTACCGATGGAGAGCAGGCCGACCCGGGGCTGCGGCACCCGGTGGGTGACCGCCGCGTAGGCGGCACCGAGGACGGCGTGCCGGGCCAGGGTGCCCGGCCCGGCCTCCAGGGAGCCGCCGACGTCGAGCAGGACCACCGGACCGTCCAGGGCGGGCAGGGTGGCGACCAGCGCCGGTCGGCGTACGCCGGGCCAGCGGCCGAAGCCGAGCACCGCGGCCGTGACGGTCGCGCCGGTCGCACCGGCCGAGACCACCGCGTCGGCCGCACCCTCGGCCACGGCCGACACCGCGGCCTGGATGGTGTTGTCGGAGCGGACGGTCGCGGCCGGGTCTCCGTTCATCGCGGCAACGTCCCGGACCGCCCGCACGGCGACCCGGGACCGCTCGGCGGGGCGGAGCACGGCGATCAGCCCGTCGGCGACCTCGGCGGGGCCGACGAGCAGGAGGTGAAGGTCAGGATCAGCGCGGAACGCCCGCAGAGCGCCGTCAACCACGACGGCGGGAGCTTCGTCCCCGCCGAGGAGGTCGACGGCGATCCGCACGGTGCCCGGCTCCACGGGTACGCCGGCCGTCCAGGGGCGGTCGGCGGCGGGAGCCGGTGCACCGGGCAATCGCCGGGGCGGGTGCGCCGTCCGACCGGAGGTCGGTGGCGTCACTCGGTGTCCAGCAGGTCAGACCTCGATGACCTGGCGGCCGTTGTAGGTGCCACAGACGCTGCAGGCCGCGTGCGGCAGCTTCGGCGACTTGCACTGCGGGCAGGCCACGGTCGCGACCGCCGTGGTCTTCCACTGCGCCCGGCGGGACCGGGTGTTGCTGCGCGACATCTTGCGCTTGGGGACGGCCACGGTTCTTCCTACTCCTCTTGACGGGTCAGTTGCGACAGGCCCGCCCAGCGCGGGTCGACCAGCTGGTGGCTGTGCTCAGCCGGCAGCTCGTCCCGATGTACCCCGCACTCGGGGCACAGTCCTGGGCAGTCCTCCCGGCACACCGGGTTGGTCGGCAGTGCGAGCACCACCGCGTCCCGCAGTGCCGGTTCCAGGTCGATCAGGTCGCCCTGCATCCGGCCCACCTCGTCCTCTTCGGTGGTCTCGTCCGTGGTGCTGTGCTCGTAGGCGTACAGCTCCTGGATCGGGACGACCAGCGAGTCCGTGATCCGGCGCAGGCAACGGCCACACTCGCCCTCGATCGGACCGGTGACGGTCCCCGAGACGAGTACGCCCTCGGACACCGACTCGAGCCTCAGGTCGAGGTTCAGGTCGGCGCCCTCCGGCACGCCGATCAGCTCCACGCCGAGGTCCGCCGGTGCCGCCACCGTCCGATTGACCGTACGCAACACTCCAGGTCGGCGCGGCAGCTCCCTCGTGTCGAGGACCAGCGGCGACCTGGGGTTGAGATGGGTCGGCAGATGTTTGGGCATAGTCAGACTCCGGCCTGTGCGAGGCCGACGTAACAGGTTACCTGAGCAGCGGGCTTAGCGTCGAACCGGGGCGAGTCGGCCGGCCTCGACGGTACCGGTCGCGCCCGGTCGGCGCTCCGGATCGCTGCCTGGACGGGCGGCGATCCGGACAGTGCGCTCAGAACGGCAGGGGACGCTCGTTCTCCTCTCCGCCGAATGTGCCGATCTCCCGCAGCGCGTGCATCTTGTCCCGCCCGCGCTCGATGGAGGCAAGCGCCCGGGTCAGGAACTGCTCGAAGTTGGCCAGCGCGGTGTCGACGTAGTCGTCGACCTCCTCGCGGAGCCGCTGGGCCTCGGCCCGGGCCTCCGCGATGATCCGGGCGCCCTCGTGCTCGGCGGAGACGGTGATCTCGTTGACCGAGACCAGCCGGGCGTGCTCCGCCTCGCCCTCGCTGATGATCCGGTCCGCCTCGCGCTTTCCGGCGTCCATGATCTTGTCGCGCTCTTCCAGCAGCGCCGCCGCCCGGCGCAGTTCGACAGGCAGCTCGACGCGCAGTTCCTCAAGTGCGCCGATCATCTCGGCGCGGTCGACCATGGCGTTGTTGCGGGACATCGGGACGGATCGCGCCGTCTCCACCATGCCGATGATCTCGTCTATGCGATCGAGCGGGTCCACCGGTACCTCACTCCCGTCGTTACTTCGGTCGACATACATGATGGGGCGTCGGACCGGATTACTGCTCAACCAATGATGCGGTGCGGCCCGTACCCGATCGGCTATCGCCCGGGGACCGGCGCGTCGCAGGTGGCCCGAGCTGGAGCGGGAGCGCCGCTGGTCACCGGTTCGGCGGTTCGGCGGCGACCACCGGACGGCAGACCGGCGCCGACCGGCCACCGGAGCGGACCGGTGGGCCGGAGGCGTCGAGCGGTCAGGAGCCGGGACGGTGCAGCCGCTCCCGCAGCCGCTCGCGGACCACGTCGGGTACGTGCGGCGAGACGTCGCCGCCCCACTTCGCCACGTCCTTGACCAGACTCGACGACAGGAACGAGTGCAGCGGGCTGGTGGGCATGAACAGCGTCTCCACACCGGCCAGCCCGATGTTCATCTGGGCCATCTGCAGCTCGTAGTCGAAGTCGCTGACCGCGCGCAGTCCGCGTACCACGACGGCGGCCCGCTGGGTCCGGCAGAAGTCGACCAGCAGGCCCTGGAACGACTCCACCCGCACGTTGTCGTAGGAGCCGGTCACCTCGCGGAGCATCTCGATCCGCTCGTCGACGGTGAACAGCCCGCGCTTCGACTCGTTGATCAGCACGCCGACGATCACCTCGTCGAAGAGCCGGCTCGCCCGGCCGATGATGTCGAGGTGACCGTTGGTGACCGGATCGAAGGAGCCGGGACAGACCGCACGTCTCACGATCGGCGACCGTACCAAAGAGTGGTCTCGCCGTAGCGGCGGCTGCGCTGCGCGGTGATCCCTGGCACCCAGTCGACCGGTCCGGTCCGGGTGGACCGCTCGATCACCAGCAGGGCCTCCGGGGCCAGCCAGCCCTGGTCGCGCAGCGCGGCCTGCACCGCCGCCAGCTCCGAATCCGGTACCGAGTACGGCGGGTCGGCGAAGACCACGTCGTAGGGGCCACCCTCGGGCGGGGTACCGAGCACCTGGGCGACCTTGCCGGTGACGAGCCGGGCGGTGCCGGCC
Organism: Plantactinospora sp. B6F1; assembly: GCF_040120695.1. Lineage (NCBI taxonomy): Bacteria > Bacillati > Actinomycetota > Actinomycetes > Micromonosporales > Micromonosporaceae > Plantactinospora > Plantactinospora sp. B6F1. The sequence goes on from NZ_JBEEAC010000008.1 coordinate 74,951, forward strand.
ACCGGGCTGGCCGGAGTCGACCGCAGCGTGCCGAGGTTCTCCCGGATGGTCCGGGCGGCCCGGGGATCGGACTCGACAAGCAACACCTGCGCGGCACCCCGGGACAGCGCCTCCAGCCCGACCGCGCCGGAGCCGGCGTAGAGGTCGACGAAACGCGCCCCCGCCAGCTCGGTGGCCGACTCGATCGCGCTGAACAGCGCCTCCCGGACCCGGTCGCTGGTCGGCCGGGTCCGCCCGCCGGGCGGGGCGGCGATGCGGCGCCCGCCGAGCACACCCGCCACGATCCGGGTCATCCCGACGCCTCCCGCATGCACGCCATCTGCATGACAGCGACGCTACGCGACCCGTCGTTCGTGCCTGTTCGGGCGGGTCACGACGCACTTCGGACGAGCGGCAACGGACAAACAGGCACGGCGTGCACACCGAGTGAAATAGGTTCACTACCGCCCGTAAATCAATAATCTCGAATTGACAACATCATCGTTAGGGAACCCTGAAGGGTGTTCCTGTACCACGCCAATCGCTAATGTCGTGCGCTGTGTCGGCTGCGCCTTGCCGGCCTACGACGTCGGGGAGGCAACTCCCGCAGGCAGAGCGCCACCCCATGGCACCCCCGCTCGCCTCCCACCCGCGTCGTACCGTGACGCCCTCATCTCTCAGGAGTACGCGTGATCCGTCCTAAGCTGCCGCTCCGGCGGCCGCTCGCCATCCTCGGGGCCGCCTTCCTCGGCATGACCGCGGCGCTAGCTGTCGCCGCCCCCGCGAGCGCCCATCACAGCGAGGTCAAGGTCGCGGGTGTGTGCAACACCACCACCGGCGAATGGGACGTCACCTGGACCGTCCGCAGCGTCGCCCCGCGCGGAGTCCAGAAGTTCAAGTTCGCCAAGGTCGAGGCCCAGAAGTTCGTCGGTGCTACCTCGTCCGAGCTCACCATCCCGGGCATCGAGGTCACCCAGGGCAAGAACTACCCGTACGAGGTGAACAAGAACCTCGAGTTCAAGCAGAGCCTTCCCGGCGAGACCACCGGTGTCGCCATGCGGATGAAGGCGAAGTGGGACAACAAGTACGAGGAAAACAAGTGGGCCGGCGCCCAGGTCACGTTCGCGGGCACCTGTGAGAAGGAGCAGGAGGAGCCCCCGGCCACCCCGAACCCGGCTGCCACCGTCGCCTCCGAGTGCGACGGCAGCGTCGTGGTCAGGCTCCAGAACGGTCCTAACGCGACCGCGCCCGCCAAGTTCACCGTCAAGGGCACCGAGGGCTTCGAGGAGAAGGTCACCGTCGCCGCCGGCGAGGAGAAGTCGGTAACGGTGCCGGCGGCCAACGCGGGCAAGATCACGGTGACCGAGGAGGGCCAGAAGGAGCCCCTCTACAAGGACACCCCGCCGGCGGCCGAGGACTGCGTCGAGCCCGGTGAGCCGGCCCTGAGCTACGCCATGACCTGTGACGAGTTCCTCTTCGAGATCGACAACCCGGAGGATGGCAAGTCCTTCACCGTGACGCTGACCCCGAACAAGGGCGAGGCGAAGACCGTCACCGTCGAGCCGGGCAAGGTCGAGACCGTCTCGTTCCCGGCGGAGGAGGGGCTGACCGTCACGCCCAGCATCGACGGCCAGGAGGGCAAGCCGCTCGCCTGGGAGAAGCCGGAGGACTGCGAGAACGGTGGTGGCGGTGGCGAGGGTGAGCTGCCGCTGACCGGTGCCGCTGCCGGTGGCATCGCGGCCGGTGCCGTGCTGCTGCTCGTCGCCGGTGTGGTGCTCTACTTCGTGGCTCGCCGCCGTCGGGTGACCTTCACCGCCTGATCGGGAGCGACCGCAGCAACTGAACCAACCGCCTGAGGGCGCGTCGACCGGAAATGGTCGACGCGCCCTCAGCGTCTTTCCGGCGTACGCCGCGGCGTCATCCCTTCTCCAGGTACTCCGCGCGCTCCTCGTCGACCAGGGCGGCGACCGAGGCGGCCAGCGCCGGATGCCGGTCCAGCTCCGGATCCTCCTCGACCAGGGCGATCGCCTCGACCCGGGCGTCCCCGATCAGCGTGGCGTCCTTGAGCAGCGAGAGCAGCCGCAGGTGCGAGCGCCGCCCCGACTGGGTCGCCCCGAGCACGTCTCCCTCCCGGCGCTGCTCCAGGTCGAGTTCGGCCAGCCGGAACCCGTCGGTGGTGGAGGCGACCGCATCGAGCCGCTCCCGGGCCGGCGTACCCTCGACGGCCTCGGTGACCAGCAGGCAGAGCCCGGCGGCCGAACCCCGGCCGACCCGGCCCCGCAACTGGTGCAGTTGGGAGACGCCGAACCGGTCCGCGTCGAGCACGATCATCACGGTGGCGTTCGGCACGTCGACGCCGACCTCGATCACCGTGGTCGCCACCAGCACGTCGAGCTCACCGGCGGCGAAGGTCCGCATCACCGAGTCCTTCTCGTCGGCCGGCAGCCGGCCGTGCAGTACGCCGATCCGCAGCCCGTGCAGCGGACCCTCGGCGAGCAGCGGTGCCACCTCGGTCACCGCCAGCGGGGGACGCCGGCCGTCCTCGCCGACCGCGCCGACCTCCTCAGCGGTCGCCGCCTGGTCACCGATGCGCGGGCAGACCACGTACGCCTGGTGGCCGGCGGCCACCTCCTCGCGCAACCGGCGCCAGGCCCGGTCCAGGTACGCCGGCTTCTCCGCCGCCGGTACGACGTGCGAGGCGATCGGCGACCGGCCGCGCGGCAACTGGGAGAGGGTGGAGATCTCCAGGTCGCCGTAGACGGTCATCGCCACGGTGCGCGGGATGGGTGTCGCGGTCATCACCAGCACGTGCGGCGGCTGCTCGGCCTTGGCCCGCAGCGCGTCCCGCTGCTCGACCCCGAACCGGTGCTGCTCGTCCACCACCACCAGGCCGAGGTCGGCGAAGTCGACGCCCTCGTAGAGCAGGGCGTGGGTGCCGACCACGATGCCGGCCTCCCCGGCGGCGACGCTCTCCAGGGCACGCCGTCGGGCTGCCGCGCCGAGCGACCCGGTGACCAGGGCCAGCCGGGTGCCGTCCGGGTCACCGTCCAGCTCACCGGCCCGGCCGAGCGGGCCGAGCAGGTCGAGCATGCCCCGGTAGTGCTGCGCGGCGAGTACCTCGGTCGGGGCCAGCAGCGCGGCCTGGCCGCCCGCGTCGACCACCTGGAGCATCGCGCGCAGCGCGCAGACGGTCTTGCCGGAGCCGACCTCGCCCTGGAGCAGCCGGTGCATCGGATGTGCGGTACCCAGGTCCGCGGCGACCTCCTCGCCGACCGCGCGCTGCCCGGCGGTCAGCTCGTACGGCAGCCGGGCGTCGAACGCGGTCAGCAGCCCGCCCTCGCGGCGCGGCCGGGGTCGGGCCGGCCAGGCCGCCGCCCGGCGCTTGCGCTGCACCAGGGTCAGTTGCAGGGCGAACGCCTCGTCCCACTTCAACCGGTGCCGGGCCCGGTACAGCTCCTCCCTGCTCGCCGGTCGGTGGATCTCGCGCAGCGCGGTGGCCAGCCCGACCAGGTTGCGGGTGGCCCGCAGCGTCGCCGGCAGCGGGTCCTCCGGCGGTGTCACGGTGTCCAGCACCACCCGGACACAGCGGGCGATCACCCAGGTCGGCACCGCCGCGGCGGCCGGATAGACCGGGATCAGCGCCCCGGCGAACTCCTCGACCTCGTCGCCCAGCTCGCCGCCGGCACCGGGCTCGCCGCCGCTGCCATCGCCGAGCAGGACGTACTCCGGTCCGTTGAGCTGGCGCTTGCCCCGGAACTCGGTGACCTTGCCGGCGAACATGCCCCATCGGCCGGGTTTCAGGTCCCGCTCCCGCCACACCTGGTTGCCGAAGAAGGTGAGCGTCAGTACGCCGCCGGAGCCGTCCCCGACGGTCACCTCCAGGAGGTTTCCCCGGCGCTGGCGCATCGGCCGGACCGCCGTACGCTGCACCTGGCCGAGCACGGTGACCTGCTCTCCCACCTCCAGCGAGCGGATGTCGGTGTGCTCGCCCCGCTCGTCGTAGCGGCGGGGGAAGTGGTAGAGCAGGTCGCCGGCGGTGTGCAGGTCGAGGTGGCTGCCAAGGGCCTTCGCCGCCTTCTCGCCGACCAGCTTGCGCAGCGGCGTCCGCATGTCGGTCAGGGTCGGCTCCGGCCCGGTCGAGGTCGGTCGGTTCGGCGTCATCGATCCCCCACGAGCGCTGTCATCCGGCTCTCCACCAGCACCCACCTCCGACGTTTTCCCGCACCCTCGGCCGGCTTCCCGGACAGCCTCATTCGACTCCCACCAGCAACGGATAGAACGGCTGGCCGCCGGAGTAGTGCTGCACCTCCACGAAGGGCCAGCGCCGGGCCAGGTGGGTTCGGAGGACCTCGGTCAGCTCCTCCGGGGCGTCGGCGCCCAGCAGCAGGGTGACCAGTTCGCCGCCGCCGCCGAGCATCCGGTCGAGCAGCGCCACGCAGGTGTGCACCAGGTCTTCGCCGATCAGGTGCACCTCGCCGTCCACCAGCCCGAGCACGTCACCCGGACGGCAGCGGCCGGCGACCGTCAGTGCCTCCCGGGAGGCGTGGCAGACCTCGGCGTACCGGCAGGCGCCGGCCGCCTCCGCCATCGCGATCACGTCGTCGGCGAACCGGCGGGCCGGATCCCGGACCGCGAGCGCGGCCAGCGCCTGCACCGGGGAGCGGGTCGGCACCACGCTCACCGATATCCCGAACGCCTGCGCCTCGTCGGCCGCCACCCGGGCCACACCCAGGGTGTTCGGATCGTTCGGCAGCACCACCACCCGGGACGCGCCGGTCGACCGGACCGCCGCGAGCAGCTCTCCGGCCGACGGGTTGCCGTCCAGCACGGTTGCCCGCTCGGCCAGGAAGATCGCGGCCAGGCCGGGACCGGACGCCGCCACCACCACCGCCCGCTCCGGTGCGTCCGACCGGACCGGTTCGGCCGGGGCGGCCGCGGCCGGGAACTGGTCCTCGAAGCGGGTGACCGAGATCTGGTACGGCCGGCCCGCCAGCACGCCGGCCTCGATCGCCGCCCCGACGTCGTTGACGTGTACGTGCACGTTCCAGGTCGACACGCCGATGGGGTCCGCGCCGTCCCCGACCACCACCAGCGAGTCGCCCAGCCGGGCGAGTTCGGCCCGGAGCCGGCGTACCGCCGGGGGGTCGGTGTCGAGCAGGAACTGCACCTCGTAGGCGTACTCGGTCGAGCCGGTCTCCCGGGCGGCCACCAGCGGCCGGCGCGGCGGTGCCGGCGCGGACTCCGGCCGGTCCGGTGCTACGCCGGTGACCACCTCGACCAGCGCGTCCAGCAGGACGCAGAGCCCACGTCCGCCCGCGTCGACGACGCCGGCCCGGGCCAGCGCCGGCAACTGCTCCGGGGTACGCGCCAGCGCCTCGTCGGCGGCGGTCGCGGCGGCCCCGGTCACCGCCGCGAGATCGTCGGTGTCGGCCCGTACGGCCGCGGTCGCCGCAGCGGTGACGACGCTGAGCATCGTCCCCTCCACCGGCTCGGCCACCGCGGAGTACGCCGCCTCGCCGGCCGCCCGCAGTGCCACGGCGAACGCCCGACCCCGGACCGCCGGGATGTCGCCGAGCGCGTCGGCCAGGCCGCGCAGGATCTGCGAGACGATCACTCCCGAGTTGCCCCGGGCACCCAGCAGTGCGCCCCGGGCCAGCAGCCGGAGCACCCGGGCGTGCGCCGGCCGTCCCGGTGCGCCCGGGTCGTCCCGGTCCAGCCGGAGCGCCTGCTCGGCGGAGGTCATCGTGAGCACCAGGTTGGTGCCGGTGTCGCCGTCGGGGACCGGATAGACGTTGAGCTGGTTGATCTCGTCTTGGTGCCGCTTGAGCGCGGCCAATCCGCCGGCACACCACCGGTGCAGGGCAGCGGCGTCGAGGGTCTCCGGCACGGCAAGAAGCCTACTGGCGTACTCTGACGCCCCGCTGGCACCGCCGACGGTCACCGCCGGCGGTCGGCGCGGCGACCCGGCATCCGGCAGCGCGTCGGCGTGGCGGCCGGCAGTGTGGCGGCCGGCGACGTGGCATCCGGCAGCGCGGGAGTGGCATCCGACCGGTCAGGACCGGCGGAGCCGATTCGCCCGGGGGGCCGGCCATCGGGTACCCTGGCCAGGTTGCCCGGCCAGCACCCTGCCGGCAACCTGACGACGATCAATCCCAGGAGTATCCCGTGGCTAGCGTGTGCGACATCTGTGGCAAGGGGCCGGGCTTCGGCCACAACGTGTCCCACTCGCACCGGCGGACCAACCGTCGCTGGAACCCGAACATCCAGTCGGTGCGTACCCCGGCGGGTGGCGGCACGACCCGCAAGCTCAAGGTCTGCACCTCGTGCATCAAGGCCGGCAAGGTCGCCCGCGCCTGAGCCCGGGCAACCGAGAGCCCTGAGCCCGGGCAACCGCAAGCACGGATAGCCGTCGGAGGATCCCTCCGGCGGCTATCGCTGTCCGCACCCGCAATCGCACCCGCCACACCGCCCGCTGACGGGTGCCGACCGGACGGGCCGGGTCAGAGCGAGCGGCCGAACGAGAGCACCCCCGGCTCGTCCCGGTAGTAGCCGAAGTCCGGGATCCGCTCGTAGCCGCTGCCCTGGTAGAGGGCGATCGCCTCGGGCTGCCGGTCGCCGCACTCCAGGATCAGCCGGCGGCGCCCGTACTCCCGGGCCGAGCCCTCGATCGCCCAGAGCACCCGCCGGGCCACGCCGCGACCGCGAACCGCCGGAGAGACGTACAGCCGCTTGAGTTCGGCGACATCGACGGTGCCGCCGTGGGTACGCCACCCGGCGCAGCCGACCGGGACTCCGTCCAGGTACGCCACCAGGAACGCCCCGACCGGCGGCTCGAACTCGCTCGCCGCCACCGGGGTCTCGTCGCCCTCGTCACCGCCGTACCGCTGGACCAGATCCGCCATCGCGGAGACGACCAACCGCTGCGCGACGGGGGAGTCGTAGGGGACGACGCGGATGTCAAGCTCACTCACCCGGTGAAGGGTACGACCCCGGCCCGCACCGTACGGATCGGCCCCGGGCACGAAGACCCTCCTGATGTCCCTGGTCAGCGGAAGTGGTCCCAACCACTCGACCCCTTGTAGGCCCGCCCGTCGACGGTCACCCCGGCACCGTGCACCACGTGACCGATCAGCCGGAAGCCGCCCGGCAGCGGCAGGTCCTCCGGGAACGTCGCCACCAGCGCGTGGTCGTCACCACCGCCGAGTACCCAGGCCAGCGGATCCACCCCGAGCGCGTGCGCGGCGTCCCGCATCTGCTCCGGCACCTCGAAGGCGCCGCCGAGCAGGTCGATGCCGACCCGGCTGGCCGTCGCCACGTGCCCCAGATCGGCCAGCAACCCGTCCGAGACGTCGATCATGGCCGTGGCGCCGAACCGGGCCGCCGACGGCCCTGCCCCGTACGGCACCTCCGGCCGCCGGTACGCCTCGACCAGTACCTTCGGGGTGCGGAACCCCCGCGACAGCACGGTGTAGCCGGCGGCGGCGTAGCCGAGCCGACCGGCGAGCGCGACGACGTCGCCGGCCCGCGCCCCGCTGCGTACCACCGGGGGCTGCCCGCCCAGGTCGCCGAGGGCGGTCACCGCGATGGTCAGGGTGGGACTGGCCGACATGTCCCCGCCGACCACACTCGCCCCGACCCGGGCCGCCTCCGCCGCCAGACCGTCGGCCAACTCCTCCGCCCACCGCGCCTCCAGGTCGGGCGGCATGCAGAGCGCGACGAGCAGCGCGGTCGGCACCGCGCCCATCGCGGCCACGTCGGCCAGGTTCGCCGCGGCGGCCCGATGCCCGATGTCCACCGCGGTCGCCCAGTCTCGGCGGAAGTGCCGCCCCTCGACCAGTACGTCCGTGGAGGCGACCACCCGGCCGTCGGGGGCGTGCACCACCGCCGCGTCGTCGCCCGGTCCGAGCAGCGTGGCGTGCCCGGCGCCCAGCCGGGCGGTGACCCGGGCGATCAGGCCGAACTCACCGGCCCGTGCGACGCTCACACCGACCTCCCGGCACGCTCGACAGCCGGCCCGGCCGGGTCGGTCGTCGGCGCCGGCCACCTGTCCCCGGATGCCTCCGGACCCGGCACCGCACCCGCACCGGACCGACCGATTCGATCGCTCATCGTGCCTCCTCCGACCACCGATCGGGATCCGACCTGCTCCGTACGGTATTTTCACGGTCGAGCCGCACTGCGGCGGACGGGAGGCGGGTCGTGGTCCAGGCGTACATCCTCATCCAGACTGAGGTCGGAAGGGCACGTGACGTGGCCGCGCACATCTCGGATATTCCCGGAGTGGTCCGGGTCGACGCCGTCACCGGGCCGTACGACGTCGTCGTGCTCACCGAGGCGCACACCGTCGACGAGCTGGGCAAGATGATCGTCAGTAAGGTGCAGTTGGTGCCCGGGATCACCCGCACGCTGACCTGTTCCGTGGTCCGGTTGTAGATGGCACGGAGCACGACGCCCGACCGGCCGGACGGGCAGCAGAGGAAACCGGAGGCGGCGATCGATCCGGCGGACCGGCCGGCCAAGCCCCGGGCGGACCGGACCACCCGGCAGGCGGCGATCTGGGCGACGGTGGTCGCCCTGCCGCTGACCGCCCTCGTCGCGGTGCTGATCTTCGGCCAGCTCCGGCCGGGCTCGGTAGAGCGGCCCGCCTCGACGCCGACCGCCGCCGCGCCGCAGGTGACCACGCCGGTGCAGATGGCCGCCCCGGTCCTGGCCGAACGGCCGGCCACGGTCTGCCGGGCGCTGCTGTCCCGGTTGCCCGCCACCCTGCGCGGTGCCGGCCAGCGGCCGGTCACCGCCGGCCCGGAGCAGAACGCCGCATTCGGCGACCCGGCCGTCACCCTGGCCTGCGGCGTGGCCGAGCCGCCCATCCCGGACGTGCCCGACCTGTGGATGGTCAACAACGTCTGCTGGCTCACCGAACACCGCGACGGCGACCTGGTACTGACCACCGTGGACCGCGAGGTACCGGTCCGGCTCAGCGTGCCGGCCGGGCAGGAGCAGACGGTGCAGTGGGCGGCACCGGTGTCGGACTCCCTGGTCGCCTCCGTGCCGTCGGTGCCGAACGTGCCGACCGGCTGCGAGAACTGACCACCATCCCACCGGCGCCGCGCAGATTCCGAGCGGGCCGACCGCCCCCGGACGGCCAGCGAACGAACGTCTGTCAATGCAGGCCGGTGCCTCGACGCAGCGCGGTCCGGATCAGCCGGCTCACCAGCTTGGGATACTCCAAGCCGGTCGCCGCCCACATCTGCGGGAACATCGAGGTGGGTGTGAACCCCGGCATCGTGTTGATCTCGTTGAGATAGACGTCCAGTTCAGGGGTGACGAAGAAGTCGACCCGGGCCAGTCCGGCGCAGTCCAGCGCGGTGAACGTGCGGCAGGCGTACTCCTGCACCTGCCGGGTGACCCGGTCCGGCAGGTCGGCCGGGATGTCGTAGTCGCTGGCGTCGAGGTACTTCGCCTCGAAGTCGTAGAAGTCGTGCTCGACCACCCGGATCTCGGCCAGCAGTGACGCCTCCGGGCCGCCACCCGCTTCGGCCTCCAGCACCCCGCACTCGATTTCCCGGCCGACGATCGCGGCCTCGACCAGCACCTTCGGGTCGACCTGCCGGGCCAGCGCGACGGCGTCGTCGAGATCCGCCCAGTCGGAGACCTTGCTGATCCCGACCGACGAACCCGCCCGGGAGGGCTTGACGAAGACCGGCAGCCCGAGCCGATCCCTGTCCTCCTCGGTCAGGCTGACCCCGCTGCGCAGCACCGCGTACGGCCCCACCGGGATGCCCTCGGCGACCGCCAGCTTCTTGGTGAACTCCTTGTCCATCGCCGCCGCCGAGGCGAAGACGTTGGCACCGACGTACGGGACGCCGGCCATCTCCAGCAGCCCCTGGATGGTGCCGTCCTCACCGTACGCGCCGTGCAGCGCCGGGAAGACGACGTCGACTCCGGCGAGCGCCTGCGGCCCCTGTGCCGGATCCAGCACCATCAGACCATCGCCGGTCGGGTCGGCCGGCAACACCACGGTGGATCCTGCGGCGGCGGTGATCTCCGGCAGCCGCCGCTCGGTGATGGCGAACTGGGCCGGGTCACCGTCGGTCAGCACCCACTGACCGGCCCTGGTGATGCCCACCGGGATCACGTCGTACTCGTCCGGGTCGAGCGCGCCGAGGATGCTGCCGGCGCTGACGCAGGAGATCGCGTGTTCCGTACTCCGCCCGCCGAAGACGACGGCCACGCGGGTCTTGCCTGGGGTGGTCACTCCGGTCACCTTTCGTTCGCGTCACCGCTGCTCGTTAGCGTCACCGCTGGTCGTTCTCGTCGCTGCTGCTCGTTGTGTCGCTGCTGCTCGTTGTGTCGCCGCTGCTCGTAGTGTCGCTGCTGCTCGTAGTGTCGCCGCTGCTTGTTGCGTCACCGCCGGTCGACGCCGTCGCCGGTCGGCACCCACTCCGGGGCGTTCGGGGTCGCCGCGGCCGGTCCAGCCGATCCGGCCGGTCCAGCCGATCCGGTCGGTGATGCAGGCCGGGTCGGCGAGCCACCGCACCCGGACCGGCGTCGCCGACGGTCGGACCTAACGGGATCAGTGCCGGGCCCCGGTCGGAACCGTGCCAGCATTTCATCCTGGTCCACGGCGCCCGCCCAGCGGGAGGCCCAGTGGCGCGCTGCCGTCGCTCCTCGTGCGCTCACCGGGTGACCCTACTCTGCGTGGCCACCTCCCGGGTCCACACCCCTTTTCAGGCCCGGGAAACCTCTACCGGAGTGAGCACGCCGAGCACAAGGGGTAACCGGTGGCGTACCGAAACCAGAGGGGTCGCCGGGACCGGAGTTGCGGGTGTCGTCAGCGTGCCGCGCCGTCTAGGCTGCTCGTCTTGTGAGTTCCGATTCGATCATCGACAGCCTGACCGCGGCGCTGAACGCGAACCCGGCGGACGTGCCGCTGCGACTGCACCTCGCCGGGCTGCTCCTCGACGCCGGACGCCCCGCCGAGGCGATCGCGCACGTCGGGCAGGCACTCGCCCGCAATCCGGCCGACCCGCAGGCACAGGCCCTGATGCAGCGAGCCCTGGGCGTCGGCGCATCCTCGACCGCCACCGGTGCACCCGCGCCCGATACGTCGGCGTCAGCCCCGGCGACCGGCCCGAAGGCCGCCGCCGTCCCGGCAGGCGGCACCGGAGCCACACCGGAGCCACCGCAACCGGGCGGGCCACCGCAACCGGGCGGGCCGGGCCAGCCGGACGGGCCGAGCCAGCAGGGTGACGATCCGCTCGCGGCCTACGAGCGGGAACTCGCCGACGTGGTGCCGCCGCGCTTCTCACCCGCCGGTGACCAGCCCGAGCCGGTGACCGGGGACGCCGACCGGATGTTCGACGTCGAGGTCTCCACCATCCGGCTCGGCGACGTCGGCGGGATGACCGAGGTCAAGGAGCGGCTGGAGCTGGCGTTCCTCGGCCCACTGCGCAACCCGGAACTACGCAAGCTGTACGGCAAGAGCCTGCGCGGCGGCCTGATGCTCTACGGCCCGCCCGGTTGCGGCAAGACGTTCCTGGCCAAGGCGATCGCCGGCGAGATGGGGGCCAAGTTCATCTCGCTCTCCATCGTGGACGTGCTGGACATGTGGATCGGCAACTCCGAGCGCAACCTGCACGAGCTGTTCCAGACGGCCCGACGCAGCGCGCCCTGCGTCCTCTTCCTCGACGAGGTCGACGCGCTCGGGCACAAGCGCTCCAAGGTGACCTCCAGCGGGATGCGGACGATCGGCAACCAGCTGCTCGCCGAACTCGACGGGGTGGAGGGCAACAACGAGGGCGTCTTCGTACTGGCCGCCACCAACACGCCCTGGGACGTGGACCCCGCGCTACGCCGGCCCGGCCGCCTCGACCGGGTGGTCCTGGTACTCCCGCCGGACGCGCCGGCCCGTACCTCGATCCTGGAGTACCACCTGCGGGACCGCCCGATCGCCAACATCGACGTACGCCGGATCGTCGCCGCCACCGACGACTTCTCCGGCGCCGACCTGGCGCACCTGTGCGAGTCGGCCGCCGAGTACGCGATGGCCGACTCGATCCGGCGCGGCGAGGTACGGATGATCGAGCAGCGCGACTTCGACCGGGCGCTGAAGGACGTGCGCCCATCCACCAAGCCGTGGTTCGCCACCGCCCGCAACGTGGCGATGTTCGCCAACGAGGGCGGCGTGTACGACGACCTGGTCGGCTATCTGAAGCGGCGAAAGATGCTCTGATGGCCGCCGCCGGAGCCGACCGGGGTGTGGCGGCCGGCAACTCGCCTCTGGTGCGGGCGTTGCAACTCGCCCAGGTCGGCCGGGTCAGGGCCGCCTATCCGCTGATCGCCGAGGCGCTGCGGGCCGACCCGAACGACAGCCAGGCCCTGCAGGTACTCGGCTACTGCTACCAGCAGGAACGCCGCTGGACGGACATGCTGACCGTGCTCGACCTGGCGGCCCAGGCCACCCCGGACAGTCCATGGGTGCAGCGCAACCGCTCCCTGGCGCTGCGCCAGCTGGGCCGGATTCCCGAGGCACTCGCCGCCGCCGAGCTGGCCCGTACCCTCGATCCGGACGACGCCCGCAACGAACTCGCCCGGGCCGAGGCGCTGCTACGCGGTCGCGGTACCCGGACGGTCCTCGCCGCGCTGGGCGCGACCCGGCGGGCCAGGGAACTCGACCCCGAGAGTGTCTCGGCGCACGTCGCCGAGGGGAAGGTGCAGCGCCGGATGGCCGAGTTCGGTCGGGCGCGGGCGGCGTACCTGGAGGCGCTGCGGCTCGCCCCCGACGACCCGCAGGCGTTGCACGGACTGGCCACCCTGGACAGTGATCGGGGACGGGCGGTACGCGCCTCGCCAGCCATGGCCGGGATGCTCCGGACGGTACCCACCGATCCGGTCGCGATCCGGGCCGCCACCGACAATGCCCGGCGGGCGCTCTGGCTGCTGACCGATCTCGGCTGCGCCCTGCTCCTGGTCGTCGCCTTCCTGGTCGGGACGTCGCAGGAGGCGATCGGGTCCCGACCGCTCGCTGCGGCCGGCGGGGTGCTGGTGGCACTGGCCGGCGCGGCTGCCGTCCTCGCGCTGCTGCGCTGGCGGTTCAACCGGCTGACGGCCCCAATCCGCGCGCTGATCCTGGCCAACCGCTACCGGTTCTCCTTCGTCACCGCGCCGCTGCGGCTCGTCGCGCTGCTGCTGGGCATGCTGCTCTTCACGCTCGGCCCCCACCCGCCGGTCCCGGTCGTGGTCGTCGGCACGGCGGCGGTGGTCGTACCGCTGCTTACCCTGATCGTCCGGTGGCGCAGCCGGGCGGCCGTCGAGGTCGCGCTGCTGGTCCGGCGCTGTTGGTTCCGGCTCCGCCGCCTCACCTCGGACGGCTGACCCGTGGCTCGGGCGGTGACCGGCGCCTCGGACGGCTGACCCGTGGCTCGGACGGCTGACCGGCACCTCGGACGGCTGACCCGTGGCTCCGGACGGCTGACCCGCGGCTCGGTGGCGGCTCAGCCGCCGGGGGATCGTCGGCGGCCGACCGCGAGTACCTTGACCCGCTGTCGTCCCGCCCGCACCATGCCGAGCGCCGCGAAGGCGGTGGCGATCCGGTCGGCGGCCTCCCGGCTGGTGGCGCCGACGACCTGGCGGCGCCGCTCCGGCTCGATCCGCTCGTCCCGGCCCTCCTTGGTCAATGGCCGCACGTCGGTGAGCACCACGAGGTACCGGGTCACCTTGACCGTCCCGGCCGCCATCCCGGGTGGCTTCGCCGCCCGCGACCACTCCGAGGTCCGTGCCGGTCAGATGCCACGGCGAGCCGCCTCCGGTGTTCGCCATGGCGTCGGCTCCACCGCGGGCAAAACTGTCGGATGCGGCTGAGACGCCGCGAGGCGGGGACGAGACGGTGCGGTACACCCACCGGCTGGGCCGCAAGACCGCCGAGGCCGCGATCGCGATGGTCTTCCGCTGCCACGCCTGCGGACACACCGCCTGCCGCGACCCGAACGCCGCGAGCTGCCGCGACCCGAACGCCGCGAGGACGATCCTCGCCACGGCAGCACGTGAGCGTGCTGGCGCCGACGACGTAAGACACGCGATCACCTCCTCCTCCCAGGACGGCGGTCTCGTGCGGTCCGAGCCAGGAATCCCCGGCTGACAGCCATGGGAAGCGCTAACTGTCACCTCCAGGTCCCGCTTGTTGGCGGGAGGAACACGGCGATCGGGTACGGGAAGGTCCGATCGCCGTGCGCCTCATTCCCCTTCGGTCACCCACAGCCACCGTCGACACGACCACCGGCGGTGAGGACGTGATGACAGATTGCCAGTTGTGAACGCGTGAATGCAACTCTCACGTACCTTCTCTCATGCACGCATTCCCGGTTCCATGTGACAGGATCGATGCATGGCTCCGAAGTCGTTCCGCGCCCGCCGCCTCGGCATAGCCCTACGCCATGCCCGCGAGGCGGCCGGGCTCACCCTCGAACAGGCCGCCGACGAGATCAACAGCACCCGTAGCACGCTCTCCCGCTACGAGAACGCGCAGACGATGGTCAGCCCGGCCTCGGTACGCGCCCTGCTCACCCTCTACAAGCGGCCGGAGAGCGAACTCGAGGACATGGTGCAACTCGCCAAGGAGGCCCGGAAGCCGGGCTGGTGGGTCTCCTACTCGTACATCCTGGACCGCCGCACCATCGACTTCATCGCGGTCGAGGCCGAGGCCACGGCGATCGCGAACTTCGAGCCGTCGGTCGTGCCGGGTCTGCTCCAGACCACGGAGTACATCCGGGCGATCATGCGCGGCGGCCCGCACACCCTCGGAGACGAGGAGGTGGAGCAGCGGGTGCAGATCCGGATCGGCCGGCAGGAACGGCTGAAGGAGGCCGACCCGCCGATCTTCGACGCCATCGTCGACGAGGGCGCCCTGCTCCGGCCGGTCGGCGGCGAGGCCGTGATGGCGGCACAGTTGAAGAGCCTGCTCAAGATGTCCGAGCTGCCGAACGTGACCATCCAGGTCATCCCGCTCAAGGCGGGCTACCACCGAGGCACCCGTGGTTCGCTGCACATCCTCGAGTTCGCCGACCCGGAGGACCCGACGCTCGCCTCGGTGGAGACCGTCGCCGGTCAGCTGATCCTGGACCGGCCGCACGACCTGCGCACCTGCGCGAAGATCATGGAACACCTGCGGGCCGTCGCGTTGAGTCCCGCGGAAAGCCGCGACACCATCAACCGCCTCCTGAAAGGACTGTGACATGTCACCGGAGACGACCGACCATCTGCTCGGCCGGGCCCCCTGGCGCAAGAGCAGCCGCAGCGGCGACCAGGGCGCCTGCGTCGAGTTCGCCCTGCTCGCCGGGGCCGCCGACGACGTCGTGGCCGTACGCGACTCCAAGGACGCCACCGGCCCGGTACTGATCTTCGCACCGGCCGCCTGGACCGCATTCACCACCGCGCTGCCCACCTCCCCCGTTCTCCCCTGACCAGGGTGGAGGTCGGCGGTCACCGAGCTGCGTCCCCCGGCAATGCTCGGCCCGCCCAGCTCCGGTGCCCCACGCCCCCTGTTCCGCCGGTCCGGGTCGGCGGGCAGGGGGCGTGGCGGGTCAGGGCGCATCGCTGGTCGGGGACCATCGCTACCGACGCGAAGCCGACCTCGAGCCGATCGGGACGCCGGAGCGGGGCTCCTCCCGGGCCGGCACCGCCGGGGGACCGGCTGCCGGCCACCCGGTGCAGCCGGGTCACCAGGACGGCGAGCAGCGCCAACTCGACCAGCACCAGGATCCGTTCGACCAGGCCCATCATCACCCGACCGCCGGGGAACGCGACGTAGTAGAGCGCCAGCAGCCCGAGCACGCTGGTCAACGCCAGCGCCCGCAACCTGCGTACGGCGTCCCGCCAGCGCACGTCGGCGGCGAGCCGGCGGATCGCCAGCAGCGTCGCGACCGGCAGTGCGACGAAGGCGGCGACCGAGACGTACCGGTGCACGTAGCCCTGGGTACTCAGCTCGACCTGCCCGATCGGGTCGGTCGGTACCAGCGCCGAGGCGATCAACCCCAGGCACCAGACCAGCAGCAGCGCCTCGGCGAGACGTCCCACTCCGACCCGGGCGGCCCGCAACGCCAGTGGTACCGCCAGCGAGGTGACGCCGAGGACCAGGATCGCCAGGTTCATCGGCCAACCGTTGTTCGACACCGCGTAGTCGCTGATGGTGAGCGAGAGCGGACTCATCCCGGGGTCGGGGGCGAGGTGCGCCGCGACGCCCAGGGCCGCCGTCAGGCACAGGCCGAGCGCCGCGACCAGGGTCAACGGTCGGGCGGTCCACGGCTGAGGTAGGGGTCTGGACATCATGTGACCAGCGTCGTCGCCCCGCCGCCACCGCGTATCCGGCAAGATCCCGGACCGGTCCCGGGGTTCCGCGACCCTGAGTCGGTCAGGGTCGGGCCATCCCTACCGCCGGCCGTACCGCCGGCACCATCGACACGGCCGGCCCGGCCTGCTCCACCCGCCCAGCCCCGAGCCGAACCCTAGGACGCGGGGTCCGGCCGTGCGTTCTCATCGCCGCGGACGACCGGGCTGGCCGGCCCGTCCAGCAGTTTGAGCGCGGCGATGGCGGCACCACGGGCCCCGGCCATGTCGAGATCCGGCACCAACGCGAACCGGGCCCGCTCCGCCTGCTCGGCCCGGAGCGTGGTGTGCTCCCGGACGGTGGCCAGGAACCAGTCCCGAAACTCCGGAGTCGCCTCCACCACGCCACCGCCGACGAAGTACCCGTCCGGGTCGGTGAAGTTGGCGACGATGGTGAAGAGCCGACCCAGGGCCATCGCCTGCTGCTCGAAGATCCGCAGCGCCATCGGGTCGCCGTCCACCCCGTACGACCGGACCTGCCTGGCGGCGCTCACCGGGTCGAGCTCGGCGAGCGGGTGCCCGGCGTACCGGCCCAGCCAGTACGGCAGCAGGTTGCGCCGGATGCCGGTCAGCGAGGCGACGCTCTCCACGTCCCCGACGAACCCGCAGTTGCAGACCGGCGTCGGCTGCCCCTCGGCGAGCAGGCCGAACATCGGGATGTGTACGTGCCCGAGTTCGCCGGCCATCCCGGCCGTGCCGGTGACCACCTGCCCCCGGACGACCACACCACCGCCGAGACCGGTGCCGACGATGGCGGAGACCGACGACCGCTGGGGCGCGTCGGTGCCGAAGTAGGAGTGGTGAGCGTAGAGCGCGGCCGCGTTGCCGTCGTTGTGGTAGGCGACCGGCAGGCCGAGCCTGCGTTCAAGGGCACCACGGATGTCGTAGCCGCGCCAGGCCGGCTGGGAGAAGTTCGTCGAGCCCCGCGACGAGATGACCCCGGTGGCGCTGGCCGGCCCCGGGGTGTCCAGCCCGACGGCCCGGACCCGCTCGGGCCGGATGCCGGTGAGCGCCAGCACCTGCGCCATCGACGCCGCCAGCGCCTCGACCGCCGCCTCCGGGCCCTCCAGCACCCGGCACGGGATCTCGACCAGCTCGTCGACCAGGAACCGCCCGGTAACGTCCAGCACGGTGGCGTTGTTGCTGTTACCGCCGTTGTCGAGCCCGACCACGACCGGTACTTCCGAAGTCGCCATGGTGTGCCTCCCGGTGCGGGTGGACGCTGCACAGCCACCTGCCATCCCGAGGATAATCGCCGATTCCGGCCCGGGCGGCGGTCCGCCACGGTCACTCCGGACAGTCTGCGCCGACCCGCATCCGGACCCGCTCCTCGCGTCCGGCCGACCGGACGGTCACCGGCACACAGGCGGGCACGTCGAGCCAGACGCCACCGGCAAAGACCAGCCAGCCGGACTCGCCGGGGCAACCCGGGAAGTGCAGCGCCCGGTCGGGCCGCGCCGGACTCCCCCAGCCGATCCAGAGCCGGCCGACCTGGTTCGCCCGCACCGCCAGGTCGACGCGGGAGTCCGCCCGGACCGCCAGGCCGGTCTTGGCGAAGAGCCGGGCCGGCCCGGCGTCGCCGGTCGGGGACGGCTCCAGCCGGTGCGGCGTCATCGCCACCGCGCCGGCCAGCGCCGGCCAGCCGTCCGGTGGCGCGTCGACCCGATCGACCACGTGCGCACAGGAGAGGACCGTCCGGGCACCGCCCGACACCGGTACCGTCCCCGGCGACCCGGCGGTGGGCGTCGCGGTCGGCGTAGGCGTCGCGGTCGCGATGGCCGGCCCCGGCCCGGTGCATCCGGCTGCCAGCAGGCCGGTCGTGACCAGGCCCGGCATGATCCGCAGCATTGTCCGCATACCGGAACGAGTCGCCGCAGCGTACCCCGGTTCCGGCTCGCGCCGGCGCGGCCGGCGAGGCGAGCGCCACGTGCAGCCGACCGCATCGAGCCAGCGGTCAACCGGCCGCGTCGAGCGCAGCGGTCAACCGGCCACGTCGAGCGCAGCGGTCAACCGGCCACGCCGGACCCAGCGGTCAACCGGCCGCGTCGAGCGCAGCGGTCAGGTCGGCGACCAGGTCGGCGGCGTCCTCGACCCCGCAGGAGAGTCGCACGAATCCGGCGGAGACGTCGTCGCCCCACTGAGCCCGCCGGTCGGCGCTGGTGTGCAGGCCGCCGAAGGAGGTCGCCGCGAAGACCAGCCGACTGGCGGTCAGGAACCGGGTCACCCGGTCGGCGTCGCCGAGGTCGACGGCGACGATCCCCGGCACCCGCCGCAACTGCCGGCTGGCGATCGGGTACGCCGGGTCGTCGGCGAGCCCTGGCCAACGTACGCCGGAGACGTCGGAGCGGGCCCGCAGCGCCGCCGCCACCGCCGCCGCGTTCGCGCTCTGCCGGGCCAACCGCAGGTCCAGCGTGGCCAGCGACCGGTGTGCCAGCCACGCGTCGAAGGCACCGGGAATCGAGCCGGTGCTGGTCCGCCAGCCCCGGATCGTCTCCAGCAGCTCGGCGTTCCGGCTGGCGACGTACCCGAGCAGCAGGTCGGAGTGCCCGGTCAGCGCCTTGGTGCCGGACGCGACCACGAGGTCGGCGCCGAGTTCCAGCGGTCGCTGGCCGAGCGGTGTCGCGGTGGTGTTGTCGACCGCCAGCAGCGCACCGGCGGCTCGCGCCCCGGCCGCCAGCTCGGCGATGTCGCAGACGTCCAGGCCCGGGTTGGCCGGCGTCTCGACCAGCACCAGACGTACGCCGTCGAACGCCGGGTACGGGCCGGCGGTCGGCACGAACTCGACGCGTACGCCGATCCCGCGCAGCGTCTCGGCGGCGAACGCCCGCACCGTGAAGTACCCGTCGGCCGGCAGCAGTACGGTATCGCCGGGCCGGAGCACCGCAAGGAGTACGGCGGTGATCGCGGCCTGCCCGCTGGCGAAGGCGAGACAGTCACCGCCTTCCAGCTCACCGATGGCCGCCTCCAGCCCGCGCCGGGTCGGGTTGTCCGGCCGGCCGTACCCGTTCGGGGTCGCCTCCGGGCCGATCGCCGGGTCGAGATGGTAGGGGCCGGCGAAGACCGGCCCGGGCAGGAACGGCTCCCCCGGCGTCGGCTCCGGTAGGCCGGCGTGCACGCTGCGGGTGCCGTCGCCGTAGTTCGACTGGTCGGGCATCGTGTCCTTCCGCGGCTCGGTTCGGGTCACTCCGGTCTCGGCTTGCGGGTCACTCCGGTTTCGGCTTGCGGCTCATCAGGGCGGCCATCGCGGCGTGCGGGTCGGCACGCTCGTGACAGACCCGCTCGACCTGCTCGGTGATCGGCATCTCCACCCCGCGTGCCCGGGACAGGTCCCGGATCGCCAGGCAGCTCTTCACCCCTTCGGCGGTCTGCCGGGTCGCCGCCTGTGCCTGCTCCAGGGTTTCGCCCCGGCCCAGGCGCTCGCCGAAGGTGCGGTTGCGGGACAGCGGCGATGAGCAGGTGGCTACCAGGTCGCCGAGGCCGGCCAGCCCGGCGAAGGTGAGCGGGTCGGCGCCGAGCGCCACCCCGAGCCGGGCGGTCTCGGCCAACCCCCGGGTGATCAGGGTGGCCCGGGTGTTGTCACCCAGCCCCATCGCGGTGGTGATGCCGTACGCCAACGCGATCACGTTCTTGACCGCGCCGCCCAGCTCGCAGCCGATCACGTCGTCGTTGGTGTACGGCCGCAGGTACGGCGTGTTGACCGACGCCTGCACCAGGGTCGCCCGGTCGGTGTCGGTGCAGGCGACCACGGTCGCGGCGGGCTGCTCGGCGGCGATCTCGGCGGCCAGGTTGGGGCCGGAGACCACCACGACCCGGTCCGCCGCCACCCCGGCGGCCTCCACGATCACCTCGCTCATCCGCTTGGTGGTGCCGAGCTCGATCCCCTTCATCAGCGAGACCAACGACGAGTCGGGTTCCAGGTGCCGGGCCCACTCGGCCAGGTTGCCGCGCAGCGTCTGCGAGGGCACCGCCAGCACCACCAGGTCGGCGCCGGTGATCGCCTCGGCGGCGTCGACGGTGGGGCGTACCGCCGCCGGCAGCCGCAGCCGAGGCAGGTAGTCGGGGTTGGTCCGGGTGTTCCGGATCGCCTCGGCCACCGCCGGTCGGCGGGCCCAGACCACCACGTTCCGGCCCGCGTCGGCGAGCACCTTGGCGAAGGCCGTACCCCAGGAGCCGGCGCCGAGCACCGCCACGTGGCTTCTCATGCCGATTCCTCGGTACGCCGGTTCGGCTGCGCCGACCAGAGCGGTGGTGGCGTCCCGCCCCGGATCTCGGCCAGCATGTCACGCAGCCGCAGCATGATGGCGTCGGTCATCTCGTCCAGTACGGCCTTGCTCGGCGCCGCGTCGGCCCAACGGCTCAGGTCCACCGGCGGACCGGCGACCACCGTCACCGGGGTACGCGGCCGGAGGCTGACCTTCTTCGTCCGCGGGTCGAAGATCCGCTGTGGTCCCCACATCACCACCGGCACCACCGGGGCGCCGGTGGCCAGGGCGAGCCGGGCGGCGCCGGTCTTGCCACGCATCGGCCACAGCTCGGGCTCGCGGGTGGTGGTGCCCTCGGGATAGATCACCACAGCGGCGCCGGAGCGGATCGCCCGGTCCAGGGCCTCCAGCGACCTGGCCGCGTCGACGGTGCCGCGCTCCACCGGGATCTGGTGGCACTTCAGCAGGATCCTGCCGAGCACCGGCACCTTGAAGACGCTCGCCTTGCCCAGGTAGCTGGGCCAGCGGCCGGAGTCGTAGATGAAGTGCGCCGAGACGAGCGGGTCGAAGTGGGAGAGGTGGTTCGGCACGATGATCACGCCACCGGACGACGGGATGTGCGCCATGCCGCGCCAGTCGCGCCGTGTCCAGACGGTCAGCACCGGCTTGACCACCGAGACGGCGAACCGTCGCCAGAATCCCAGCCTGCGCCGTGTCACTGTGCCTCCTCGTCGTCCGACCCTGGCGCGGCCCGGCCGGGGCGCCGTGTGGGCGTCCTGGCTCGGGTGGCGAGGTGACACCGCCGGTGCCCACCCCGTCCGGCCCGTCACCGACCCGGGCCCGGGGGTGCCGCCGCCCGCAGCCGAAATCATGCCTGCTCGTCCTGGCTACGGCCAGCCAGGGGTATCCCGATGGCGGGTATGCCACTCGCAGGGTCGACGACGGCCAACTGGCAGGATTGCCACGTGGCGGAGCGGAACTGGACCGTGGTGGTGCCGGTCAAGCGCCTCGGGTCGGCGAAGAGCCGGCTGCGCGGTGCGCTCGACGGCGTACCGCACGAGCTGCTCGCCCTCGCCCTGGCCGAGGACACCGCCGAGGCCGTACTCGGCTGCCCGGCCGTCCGGGAACTGCTGGTGGTGACCAACGACCCGGAGGCCACCCGGGCCCTGGGCCGGCTCGGCGCCCGGATCGTGGCGGAGCCGCCGGCCGCCGGGCTGAACCCCGCGTTCACCCGGGGCGCGGCAGCGGCCTCCGGTGGCCCGGTGGCGGCGCTCACCGCCGACCTGCCGGCACTGCGCCCGGCCGAGCTGGCCGAGGCGCTGCGGGCCGCGGCCGGGCCGCCCGACGTACGCCGGTTCGTCGCGGACGCCCCCGGCACCGGAACGGTGCTGCTCACCGCCGCACCGGGGGCCGACCTGGATCCCCGGTTCGGCCCGGGCTCGGCGGCGGCGCACACGGCCTCCGGTGCCCGCCCGCTGACCGGCGCCTGGCCGACGCTGCGCCGCGACGTCGACACCCCGGCCGACCTGCGTGCCGCGGTCGCGCTCGGACTCGGCCGGCACACCGCGGCGGTGACCCGACGGTCGGCGCCGGCCTGCCGAGCACGCGGCCACGGTGACCCGACGGTCGGCGCCGGCCTGCCGAGCACGCGGCCGCGGTGAGCCGACGGTCGGCGCCGGCGGACAGGGACCGGGTCACGGGCACTGCCGAGCGCACAGCCACGACCTGCGTGGCGGTACCGTGCCGTCGCCCTCGGCCCGCCCCACCGCCCCGCCGTCCGGTGTACGGTGCTGGGCATGCAGGGCACGGTGGCCGACTACGACCCGGAGACCCGGACCGGCACGCTGCTGCTGGACGACGGCTCCCGGGTCACGTTTCCGGCGACCGCGTTCGACGCCTCCGGCCTGCGGCTGCTCCGGCTGGGCCAGCGGGTCCGGCTGGAGCACGACGACGCCGGGCGGCTGGTCCGGATCACACTGCCGACCTTCCCCTGATCCGCTCGGTCAAAGTTCATTTTCGGTTCACCGCCGCCGGGGAATGATGGGGTGGTGAGCCCGCCGCCGTCCCCACGCACCCGCCCCGCACACCAGCCCCCATCCGGCCCTGACGCACGGTCGACGCCGGCAGACGCACGGTCGACACCCGCAGACGCACGGTCGACGGCGACAACGGACGGCACGGGCGAATCCCGACAGCCGAGCCGGTCCGGACCGCCGGGGCGCGCCGCGCGCGAGCCGGCGGGGGAACCGGACGCGCCGCTGCCGCCGGACCGGTTCCTCAACCGGGAGCTGTCCTGGCTGGATTTCAACGCCCGGGTGCTGGCCCTGGCCGAGGACCCGGACACCCCGCTGCTGGAGCGGGCCAAGTTCCTCGCCATCTTCGCCAACAACCTGGACGAGTTCTACATGGTCCGGGTCGCCGGGCTGAAGCGGCGGCTACAGGCCGGGCTGCCGGTCCGGGGCGGCGACCAGATGCCGCTGAGCACCCAGCTCGAACTGGTCTCCGAACGCGCCGCCGAACTGGTCGCCCGGCAGTCGGCGTGCTTCGTCGAGGAGGTGATGCCGAAGCTGGCCACCGAGAACATCGCGCTGCTGCACTGGGACGACCTGCCCACACCGGAGCGGCAGCGGCTGCGCAGGTATTTCCGGGAGCAGATTTTTCCGGTGCTCACCCCGCTCGCCGTCGACCCGGCGCACCCGTTTCCGTACATCTCCAGCCGGTCGCTCAACCTGGCGGTGGTGGTGCGTGACTCCGACGGCGGCTCGGAACTCTTCGCCCGGGTGAAGGTGCCGAACAACGTACCCAGGTTCGTCCGGGTCGAGCGGGACGTGCCAGGTCAGCGGTTCCTGCCGTTGGAGGACCTGATCGCGGCCCACCTCGACCAGCTCTTCTCCGGCATGCAGGTGGTGGAGTGCCACCTGTTCCGGGTCACCCGCAACGCCGAGGTGGAGGTCGACGAGGACCGGGACGAGGACCTGCTGCAGGCCCTGGAGCGGGAACTCGCCCGGCGCCGCTTCGGCCCGCCGGTACGCCTGGAGGTGGCCGCCTCCGTCTCCGACCGCGTCCTCGACCTGCTGGTCAGGGAACTGGACATGGACAGCCAGGACGTGCTGCTGGTGCCGGGGCTGCTCGACCTGACCGCGCTCTGGCAGGTCTACAACGAGTCCAACCGGCCCGAGCTGAAGGATCCGCCGTTCGTGCCGGCCACCCATCCCCGGCTCGCTGAGGGTGAGGTGCCGCGCAGCGTCTTCGCCACACTGCGCGACGGCGACATCCTGGTGCACCATCCGTACCACTCCTTCTCGACCAGCGTGCAGCGGTTCATCGAGCAGGCCGCCGCCGACCCGAACGTGCTGGCCATCAAGCAGACCCTCTACCGCACCAGCGGGGACTCCCCGATCGTCGACGCGCTGATCGACGCCGCCGCCGCCGGCAAACAGGTGGTGGTGCTGGTGGAGATCAAGGCCCGGTTCGACGAGGTGGCCAACATCGGCTGGGCCCGGGTGCTGGAACGGGCCGGCTGCCACGTGGTCTACGGCCTGGTCGGGCTCAAGACGCACTGCAAGACCGCGCTGGTGGTCCGGCAGGAGGGCAACCGGATCCGGCGGTACTGCCACATCGGCACCGGCAACTACCACCCGAAGACCGCCCGGCTCTACGAGGACTTCGGCATGCTCACCGCCGACCCGGAGATCGGGGCCGACCTCACCGACCTGTTCAACGTGCTGACCGGGTACAGCCGGCAGACGTCGTACCGGCGGCTGCTGGTGGCGCCGCAGGGCATCCGGCGCGGCCTGATCGAGCGGATCGAGGGCGAGATCGACCGGGCCCGGGCGGGCCTGCCGGCCCTGGTCCAGTTCAAGGTGAACGCGCTGGTCGACGAGGCGATCGTGGACGCGCTCTACCGGGCGTCCCGGGCCGGGGTGCGTGTCGACCTGCTGATCCGGGGAATGTGCACGCTGCGACCGGGTGTGCCGGGGCTGTCGGAGCACATCCGGGTGCGCTCGATCCTCGGCCGCTTCCTGGAACACTCCCGGGTGTTCCGGTTCGGCAGCGGGGTCACCGCAGACGGCGGCTCGGCCGCCGGACCCGATGGCGGCTCAGCCGCCGGATCGGACGGCGGCGTCGAGTTCTGGATCGGGTCGGCCGACCTGATGCACCGCAACCTGGACCGCCGGGTGGAGGCGCTGGTCCAGGTGACCGACCCGGCCGCCCGGGCCGACCTGGACGCGTTGCTGACCACCGCGATGAGCCCGGAGGTCTCGGCGTTCGAGCTGGCCGGGGACGGCTGCTGGACCAGGCACGCGGGCACTCCGGGCGCACGGCTGGTGAACCTCCAGGAGTCGCTGCTGCGCCGGGTCACCGGCGCCAAGTGACCCGCCCGGTGACCCGCCGTCGGCGGCGGGCCGTCGGCCGAGCCGACATTCCGGACTAGGCTTGGCCGATGCTGGAGGAGGAGCGGAAGTACGACGTCGACCCGGAGTTCGCCCTGCCCGACCTCACCGGAGTCGTGCCGGACGGCGTACGGGTGGTCGAACTGCCTCCGGTGACGCTCACCGCGACCTACCTCGACACCAACGACCTGCGGCTGGCCCGGTCCGGGGTGTCGTTGCGGCACCGCAGGGGCGACGAGCTGCCCTGGACGGTCAAGCTCCCGGCCGGCGGTCCCGGCCTGCGGCACGAGATCTCCCGGGCGGGCCGGCCGAAGAGCGTTCCGGCCGACCTGGTGGCGCTGGTCACCGTGTACACCCGGGGCGTGGAACTCCGACCGGCCACGGTGGTCCGCACCGTCCGGCGGGCGTACGAGCTGCGCGACCGTGCCGACCGGGTACTGGCGGAACTCGCCGACGACTCGGTGCAGGTACGCGACGGCAAGCGGGTCCGGTCGACGTTCCGCGAGATCGAGGTGGAGCGCAGGGACGGCGGACGGGAACTGCTCGACGCGGTGGAGTCGGCGCTGACCGGGGCCGGCGCCCGGGCCGGTGACTTCACCCCGAAGCACGTCCGGGCCCTCGGTGCGACGGCCGAGGCCCCGCCCGACCTGGTGCCGCCGGGTGAGCTGCCGGAGCGGCCCAGCGCCGGTGACGTGGTGGCCGTGGCGGTCCGCCGGAACGTCAACCGGCTGCTCGCGCACGATCCGCTGGTCCGGTTGCGGGCGCCGGTGGGCGACGACGACACTGCCGTACACCAGATGCGGGTCGGCTGCCGACGACTCCGCAGCGACCTGCGGACCTTCCGGCCGCTGGTCCGCACGGCGTGGGCCAGGCCGCTGCGGGACGAGCTGAAGTGGCTGGCGGGGGTGCTGGGGCAGGCCCGCGACGCGGAAGTGCTGTCCGCCCGGCTGTCCCGGACGGCGGGGGCCGACCCGCTCAGTCCGCTCGACCCGGCGGCGGTGCGACGGATCGACACGGTACTCGCCGACCGGCACGCCGCGGCGCTCACCGCCGTCGACGAGGCGCTGGGCTCGGCGCGCTACCACGCCCTGGTCGAGGCGCTGGTCGACGCCGCCCGGGCGCCGCAGCTGACCGCCCGGGCCGACCGACCCGCCGCCGAGGTGCTGCCCCGGCTGGTCGCCCGACCCTGGCACCGGCTGACCGACGGCGACGACGAGACCGACGGCGCAGCCGACCTCGACCCCGACCTCCCGGACGAGCGGTGGCACGCGGTACGCGTCAACGGCAAGCGGGCCTGGTACGCCGTCGACGCCGTCGCCGGGGTGCTCGGCGGCGACGCGGCGAAACTGGCCAAGGCGCTGGCGAAGGTGCAGGACCTGCTCGGCGAGCACCAGGACGCGGTGGTCGCCGCGCAGACCTGGCTCTCGATCGCGGAACAGACGAAGGGCGACCACGCCGTCGCGGTCACCGCCGGCCGGTTGGTGGAACGGGAACGGGCCGCCGTCCGCGCCGCCCGGGCTGCCTTCCCGGACGCGTGGCGCCGGGCGAGTGGAAGACGGCGGACGGCATGGCTGGGGTGACGCCGGTCCGGGCGGCCGGTGGCGTGGTCTGGCGCCACGGCGAGGACGGCGTCCGGGTGTGCGTGGTGCACCGTCCCCGCTACGACGACTGGTCGCTGCCAAAGGGCAAGCTGGATCCGGGGGAACATCCGCTGACCGCCGCGGTGCGGGAGGTGGCCGAGGAGGCGGACGTACGCGCCGTGCCTCAGGTACGGCTCTCGCCGGTGCACTACCGGATGCGCGACGGTACGCCGAAGACGGTCGAGTTCTGGTCCATGCGGGCGGTCGGCAGCGGCGGTTTCCAGCCGGACACCGAGGTCGACGACGTCCGCTGGCTGCCACCGCCCGAGGCCGCCCGACTGGTCAGCTATCCGCACGACGTCGGGGTGCTGGCGGAGTTCGCCGCCCTGCCCCCGGTGAGCGTGGTGCTCGGACTGGTCCGGCACGCACCGGCGGGCAGCCGGGGCACCTGGTCCGGTCCGGACACCGCCCGCCCGCTGGACGACTCGGGTCTGGCCCAGGCCCGGGAGTTGGCCGGACTGCTCGCGCTGATCCGCCCGGTACGCCTGCGTTCGGCGGCGCCCCGGCGCTGCGTGCAGACGCTGCAACCCCTCGCCGAGCTGCTGGACCTGCCGGTCGAGGTGGATTCCGCGTATGACGAGCCGAGGCCGGGGCAGGACGCCGAGGAGAACGCGCTGGCCGCCGCCGGAGCCCTGTTCGAACTGGCCCGGGCCGGGGAACCGGCGGTGGTCTGTAGCCAGGGCAAGGTGATCCCGCAGGCGCTGACCCGGCTGGCCGCCGCATCGTCCGCCCGGAGCGATGCGAACGGACCGGCGGTCGTCCTTCCCGCGTCGGCGCGGGATTTCCGGACCGGGAAGGGCACCGGCTGGCTGCTCGCCTTCAGCGGCGACCGGCCGGTCGCCGCGAGCCGGCTCGACGGCGCGGACCGGTTGCCCGCCGTCGCACCCTGAGGCGACCCGTCAGCGGTCGGGAGAACGTGGCCCCCGACCCGGACCCTGACCGCGTGACCCGGACCTGACCGCGTGACCCGGGTCGTGACCGCGTGACCCAGACCCTGACCGCGTGAACCGGACCCTGACCGCGTGACTCGCGCCGGGACCGTCTCCCGCTCCGCTGGATTCTGCCGGGACGACCGCCCCGGGGCCCCCGTCGGGTCCGAGCCGGGCCTTCAGGCCGTCCAGGGGCCGCTGAGCGGGGTTAACGCCCCGTTCGGGGGGCTTCCGTTCGGGGACCTGTCGGGATTCCCGTCCGGGGCAACGTGAAGGGCGCCCCCGGACGAGCCGGAGGCGCCCTGACCGTACCCGGATCAGCGCTTGGCGGCCTTCTTGGCCGGAGCCTTCTTGGCCGGAGCCTTCTTGGCCGTGGTGGCCTTCTTGCTCGCCGTGGCGCGGGTGGACGTGCTCTTGGCTGCCGCCGTCTTCTTCGCCGTCGTCGTCTTCTTGGCCGTGGTGGCCTTCTTGACGCCGGTGGCCTTCTTCGCCGGTGCCGTCTTCTTCGCCGCCGCCTTGGTGGCGGTCGCCTTGGCGGGTGCCGCCTTCTTGGTCGTCGTCTTCTTCGCGGTGGTCGACTTGGCCGTCGTACCCGTGGTGGCCTTCTTCGCCGCCACGGTGTTCTTCGGGGCCTTGCCGCTCGCCACCATCTCCTTGAACCCGGCGCCCGGCCGGAAGGCCGGAACCGATGTCTTCTTCACCTTCACCGATTCACCGGTACGGGGGTTGCGGGCTGTTCGAGCACCGCGCACGCGCTTTTCGAACACCCCGAACCCGGTGATGGCCACCCGATCGCCCTTGGTGACCGCCGCCTGGACCTCGGCGAGGACCGCGTCGAGCGCCGACGTCGCCGTCTTCCGGTCTCCCAGACGAGCGGCGAGAGCCTCGATGAGCTCGGCCTTGTTCACGACTTCCCTCCCAATGTGCAACTGGACTCAACGCGAGCCATTCTGCGCGCACGGTATGCCCTGTGCCACCGGGACACAAACATCTGCTCGAAAAAACCCATTGTGTCGCAACGGATTCGCCCCCGCCGGACGAACCGGCGGGGGCGAAATCGACTGTGCGGTCGGCGGTTCGACCTATGCGACCACGGGCCGGAAGGGTGATCTCCGGCCCTCGTACTCGGTGATGTCCGCCTCGTGCCGGAGGGTCAGTCCAATGTCGTCCAAGCCCTCCATCAGCCGCCAGCGGCTGAAGTCGTCCATCGGGAAGGACCAGGTGTCGTCCCCGGCCCGGACCTCTCGGGCGGTCAGGTCGACCGTGATCGGGGCGGTCGGGTCGGACTCCGCCAACTCCCACAAAGCCTCGACGGCCTTCAATTCAAGCTCGACCGGCAGGAGACCTTCCTTGAGCGCGTTCCCCCGGAAGATGTCCCCGAACCGGGGGGCGATGACGGACCGGAACCCCCAGTCGCGCAGCGCCCACACGGCGTGCTCCCGGGAGGAGCCCGTGCCGAACTCGGGGCCGGCCACCAGAATCGACGCCTCGGAATATGAAGAATCGTTGAGTACGAATGCCGGGTCCTCCCGCCAGGCGCTGAAGAGGCCGTCGGCGAAGCCCGTCCGGGTCACCCGCTTGAGGTACACCGCGGGGATGATCTGATCGGTATCCACGTTGGACCGGCGCAGCGGGACCGCCGTACCGGTGTGCACGGTGAACTTTTCCATCTCGGGTCAGCCCTTCACAGGTCGGCCGGCGCGGCCAGTCGGCCGACCACGGCGGTGGCGGCGGCGACCGGTGGCGAGACCAGGTGGGTACGCCCACCCCGGCCCTGCCGGCCCTCGAAGTTGCGGTTGGAGGTCGAGGCCGAGCGCTGGCCCGGCTTGAGGGTGTCCGGGTTCATGCCGAGGCACATCGAGCAGCCGGCGAACCGCCACTCGGCGCCGGCAGAGGTGAAGACCTGGTCCAGCCCCTCCCGCTCGGCCGCCTCGCGGACCGCCGCCGACCCGGGCACGACGAGCATCCGTACCCCGTCGGCCACCCGGTGCCCGCGCAGCACGTCGGCGGCGGCCCGGAGGTCCTCCAAGCGGCCGTTGGTGCAGGAGCCGACGAAGACCACGTCCACCGGTACGTCCCGGAGCCGGGTGCCGGGCTTGAGGTCCATGTACTCCAGGGCCCGCCGGGCGGCCGTCTGCTCGGCGTCGGTGACGAAGTCCTCCGGGTCCGGCACGGCAGCGTCGAGCGCGGTGCCCTGCCCGGGATTGGTGCCCCAGGTGACGAACGGACTGATCCGGCTGGCGTCCAGCACGACCTCGCTGTCGAAGCTCGCGCCCGGGTCGGTCGGCAGGCTCCGCCAGTGTTCGACGGCGGCGTCCCAGTCCGCCCCCTGCGGGGCGTTCGGCCGCCCCTTGAGGTAGGCGAAGGTGGTCTCGTCCGGCGCGATCATCCCGGCCTTGGCGCCCCACTCGATGGACATGTTGGCGATGGTCATCCGGCCCTCCATGGAGAGTCGGCTGATCGCCTCGCCCCGGTACTCCACGATGTGGCCACGACCGCCACCGGTGCCGACCTGGGCGATCAGCGCCAGCACCAGATCCTTGGCGGTGACCCCGGGGGCCAGCTCGCCGGTCACGGTCACCGCCATGGTCTTCGGGCGGATCTGCGGCAGGGTCTGGGTCGCCAGGACGTGTTCGACCTCACTGGTCCCGATTCCGAAGGCCAGCGCACCGAACGCGCCGTGGGTGGCCGTGTGCGAGTCGCCGCAGACGATGGTCAGCCCCGGCTGGGTCAGCCCGAGCTGCGGCCCGATCACGTGCACGATGCCCTGGTTCTCGTCGCCGAGCGGGTGCAGCTTGACGCCGAACTCCGCGCAGTTGCGGCGCAGCGTCTCGATCTGGGTCCGCGAGGTCGGGTCGGCGATGGTGAGCAGGTCACCTCGCCGGGACCGGAACGACGGGTCGTCGTAGCCGGTCGGGGTGTTGTGGTCCTCGGTCGCGAGCGTGAGATCGGGCCGACGGACCTTGCGGTTCGCCATCCGCAGCCCGTCGAAGGCCTGCGGGCTGGTCACCTCATGGAGCAGGTGTAGGTCGATATAGAGCAGATCCGGCTCACCGTCAGCGGATCGCACCACGTGAGCATCCCAGACCTTCTCGGCCAAGGTCCTGGGCGAGGACGGCTCTGGAGTGACTCCCACCATCTGGACATCCTAAATTCTGGGAGGTAGGTTTCGGCTTGTGGGACACAGTATGAGCGGTGTCGGCGTTCTCGACAAGGCGGTGGTCATCCTGGCCGCCTGCGTAGACGGCGCCAGCCTGGCCGAACTCGTCGATCGCACCAAGCTGCCCCGGGCCACGGCCCATCGCCTGGCCCAGGCCCTGGAGATCCACCGGATGCTGGTCCGGGACACCCACGGACGCTGGCGCCCCGGGCCGCGCCTCGGTGAGTTGGCGAACGCCGCCCCCGACGTGCTGCTGACCGCGGCCGAGCCGCTGCTGTCGGCGCTCCGGGACGCGACCGGCGAGAGCGCCCAACTCTACCTGCGCCGCGCCGACGAGCGGATCTGCGTGGCCGCCGCCGAGCGGGCCAGCGGGCTGCGTGACACGGTGCCGGTCGGTTCGGTACTACCGATGACCGCCGGTTCGGCCGCGCAGATCCTGCTGGCCTGGGAGCCGCCCGAGGCGGTCATGCCACTGCTTCCCCGGTGCAAGTTCACCGGCCGCACCCTGGCCGAGGTACGCCGCCGGGGCTGGGCGCAGAGCGTCGCCGAGCGCGAGGCCGGGGTGGCGAGCGTCTCGTCACCGATCCGGGACCGGACCGGTCGGGTGATCGCCGCGATCAGCATCTCGGGGCCGATCGAACGGCTCGGCCGGCGCCCCGGCGACCGGCACGCGATGGCCGTGGTCCGGGCCGGCCAACGGCTGAGCGGCCTGTGACCGGCCCCTCCCCGGCCCGGCGTAGGCGCCAGCCCCGGGGAGGCTGAGCTTGTCCCACACGGCGCCTCGCCGACACCCGCTCGGAATGAGGGTCGACTGGTTCGTTTCGGTTACCAGGGCCCGCGTGGTGTGCGATGCTCGACACCGGGACCGGTCCGACCACCCGCCCGAACGCGGGGCGCCGGCTCGGACGCAGGGACGCCAGCTCGGGGATGGGCGCGTCCCGAGGCGTACGAACAGGAACGGCCCGCACCAGCGAAGTGATGCGGGCCGTCGACCGTAGCCCCGACCGGATTCGAACCGGCGCTACCGCCTTGAGAGGGCGGCGTCCTAGGCCGCTAGACGACGGGGCCAGGACTTTCCATTGTTGACCTTGCGGTCAACCGCTGCTGAACTCTACCAGAGACCAGCTACCGGCACCCTTTCGGGTTTCGGTGGCTGGGGTACCAGGACTCGAACCTAGACTAACTGAACCAGAATCAGTCGGGCTGCCAATTACCCCATACCCCATCGGTGCTCGTCGCACCGAAAGCGAACTTTACCGGACCCGGTGGTCGAGACCAAATCGGGTCGGTACCCGGCGACGCGGCACGCCGCCGCCGACCCACCCTCAGTCGAGGGCCACCACCGGGTTCGACAGTTCGCCGATTCCGCCGATGCGGACCGTGACGGTATCCCCGTCGACGATCGGACTAACCCCCGCCGGAGTGCCGGTCAGCACCACGTCGCCCGGGAGCAGGGTCATCACGTGGGAGATGTAGGACACCAGGGTCGGAACGTCGAAGACCATGTCCCTGGTCCGGCCGAGCTGGCGTACCTCCATCTCGTCCACGCCCCGGCCCACCTCGCAGCGCAGCTCGACGTCGCCGACGTCGATGCCGGTCGAAATCCACGGGCCGAGCGGGCAGAACGAGTCGAAGCCCTTGGCCCTGGTCCACTGGCCGTCCGCGCGCTGCAGGTCCCGCGCGGTCACGTCGTTGGCGCAGGTGTAGCCGAAGACGGCCCGGGCGGCGGCCGCCCGGTCGGCCCGGCGGGCACCGGGTGGCCCGATCACCACCGCGAGCTCGGCCTCGTGCTCGACCTGCTTGGACTGGGCCGGCAACCGGATCGCGTCCCGGGGGCCGACCACCGAGGTCGACGGCTTGAGGAAGAGCAGCGGCTCGGCCGGTACCTCGTTGCCGAGTTCGGCGGCGTGCTCGACGTAGTTGCGCCCGACACACACCACCTTGCTCGGCAGAATGGGCGAGAGCAGCCGGACGTCCGCCAGCGCCCAGCGGGCGGTGGTGAACCGGATCTCGCCGAACGGGTGGCCCTCGATCTCGGCCACCGTCAGCCCCTGGGGGCCGCCCTCCGGGTCACCCTCGACCACGCCGAACGACATTCCCTTTGCATGAGCGAAACGAGCGATGCGCACGCCGCCAATCTATCCCGACGCTGAGACCGGGCCGGCGCCGCGTGCGGGTGGGGTGGTCGGGGTGGCGGCACCCTACCGCAGCGGCACGACCAGCGGCGGGGGTTCGATCCTTCCCCGCCGGCCGGCCACCCGTCCGGCTTAGCGTCTGGGCGGGAGGAGACTTCGTGATGCCTGCATCGATCCGACTACGTGCGGTGGGAGCGGTGATCGCGGGTTGCCTGCTGGCCGTCGCCGCGCCCGGCGCCCCGAGCCAGGCCGCCATCCCGCCCCGCGCCCCGAGCCAGACCGCCGGCGCGCCCGTCCGGCCGACCGACCCGCTGATCACCGTCGCGATGACCACGTCCGGCGATCCGGCGCCCAGGTACGACATCCGGGTGCAGAACGCCACCGACGGCATGGTGAGGACGACGGTCCGGCAGGAGTTGCCGCCCGGCGCCACCCCCGCAACGATCAGCCAGGGCGGCGGGGTCGGCACCGTGCCGGGGAGGTCCGGTACCGAGGTGGTCTGGCAGGTCCAGATCGGCGCCCGCGCCACCGCGGTGCTCAGCACCACGCTGGCGCCGCCGGCCGGCGGGTCCGACGTGACCGCACCGGCGTGCGCCTTCGTCGCGGGCGGCAACACGCCGTACGACTGCGCGACCGCGACCTGGAACCGGGCACGGGCCGCCGCCGGCCCGGACGACCCGGCGCGGACCCAGGCAGAGGCGGTCGCCTCCCCACCCTGGTGGCGCCGGGGCGCCCTGCTGGGTACCGCGCTCGCCGTGCTGGTGCTGCTCGTGGCGGCCGGCGGTGCACTGTGGTGGCGGCGACTGCGTCGGCGGCGCGCCGCCGACCAGGCCAACACCACGCCTGTGGCGGGCAGGGACCGGCGGGCGGCCAGACGTGCCGCCAAGCGGGCGGCGGCGCAGCGACGCGCCGCCGAGCGGCGGGCAGCGGCGTCGGCCCGGCCGGTCCGCCGGTCCGGCAACCCGATCGCCCGGGCCCGAGCCCGGGTACGCGGGGAGCACAAGATCCCGGTGCCGGAGAGCGTACGGCGGGCCACCGGCCACCCCAGGATCGGCGGCGCCGCGCTGGAGCAGCGACGACCGGCCGACGATGACGCGGTACTCGACGACGGCGGGCTGCTCCGGGACGGCGGGCTGGTGGCGGCCGACCAACCGGGGAGCGACGAGCAGCCCGGCCTGGTCGGCATCGCCGGTGGGGCCCGGTACGTCGGCCAGGCACCGGTACCGCCGCGGGCGGCAGCGCCGACCGAGAACGACGAGCCGACCGAGGAGCCCGTACCGGAGCCGGCGGAGCCGACCGACGAGGAACTCCGCCCGGCGGTCGGCCGGGCCCGTCCCGCAGCGCACCCGGCCGCCACCTACCGGCCACGCCGACGCCGACCCAGGCCGCCGGCGTGGGCCGCGGTCAGCTCCGCAGCCCTGCTGGCGGCCGCCCTGGCCGCGCTCACCGCGTGGACCGGGTCGAGCCAGGTGAGCGCGCTCAGCGCCAACCGGCAGCCGTCCAGCGGGGCATGGGTGGGCCGGACCGTGGCCGGCTCGGTCGGTACGAGCCTGCGGGAGAGCGCCTTCGAGTTCACCGTCTACCGGCTGACCTGCCCGCCGGCTGCGGGCGGCTGCCAGGCGATCCTCGGGGTTCGCAACCTGACCGACAAGAGCCAGCAGTGGCACGGCACCCTGCAACGGGCGTACCTGCCGAACGGGGACTGGGTGGGCGCGGACGTGCCGGCGACGCAGATCGCCAACGCCGGGAAGGACCCGTTCGCGGAGCCGGTGCCGGCCGGACAACGCATGATCACGCCGCTGGTGTTCGCTCCGACCGGCGGGGTCGAACCGACCCGGATCGAGCTGCGCAGCGCCGTCTTCTCCGCCGGGGTCAGCATCGACGTACCGCGCTAGGAGAGCCCGCCACGCCAGAAGGCCGCGCCGGGAGAGCCGCGCCGCGTCGGTGGGGTCGACCGACCCGGTGCCGGACCCGGGTAGGGCGGCCGGCCGGCGCCGTACCCTGGAGCGGTGACCGCCGCCCTCGCCCGTACGACCGTGCTCGACGCGGCGGACTGGCGCGCCCGGCGGGCGGCCCACGAGCGGCGGGTGGACGAGTGGCTGGTGCCGCACCTCGCCCGGCGCGGCAGTGGGATCCGGCATCCGGTGGAGGACTTCCTCTTCACCTACTACTCGCACCGGCCGGCGCAGTTGCGCCGCTGGCATCCGGGCGCCGGGATGTTGCTCCGGGACGCCGACCCCACCGAGTTCGGCCGGGACTACCGCGCCGGGGACGGCGGCCTCGCCCTCGACACCGAGGCGGTACGCGGGCGCCGGGGTGACTCGGTCGGGTGGATCCGCACCCTGCTGACCCGTACCGCGGGCCGGCCCGGTCAGTTCGGCTGCTTCGGGATGCACGAGTGGGCGATGGTCTACCGGCAGACCCAGGCGGAGGTACGGCACAACGCCTGGCCGCTGCGGCTGTCGCCCGAGCAGACCGCCCGGGTGGTGGAGGACAACCGGATCCGGTGCAGCCACTTCGACGCGTACCGGTTCTTCACCGCGCCGGCCCGACCGCTGAACCTGCTCGCCCCGACCCGTCAGACGCAGCACGACAACGAGCAGCCCGGCTGCCTGCACGCCAATATGGATCTTTACAAGTGGGCGTACAAGCTCTCCCCGCTGGTGCCGAGCGAGCTGGTCGCCGACGCGTTCGCGCTGGCCCGGGAGATCCGTGCCCTGGACATGCGGGCCAGTCCGTACGACCTGGCGGCGCTGGGCTACCCACCGGTCCGGGTGGAGACCCCGGAGGGCCGGGCGGAGTATGCCGCGGCGCAGCGCCGGTTCGCCGAGCGGGCCGCCCCGCTCCGGGCACGGCTGCTCACCGCGCTGGCGACCGCCGGGCCCGGCTGACCGCGACCAGCGGCGTCGCCGGCCGGCCCCACGGCGGTCACCGCGAGGCCGGCGGCGGTCGGGGGTGCCGGGCGCTGGTCGAGATCAGATGATCCCGCCGTTGGCCCGCAGCACCTGCCCGTTGATCCAGTGCCCGGCCGGGCTGGCCAGGAAGGCGACCACCTCGGCGATGTCGTCGGGGGTGCCGAGCCGCTCCAGCGGCGGCTGCGCCGCCAGGTGGGCGACCCGCTCCTCGCTGTTGGCTTGCAGGAACAGGTCGGTGGCGGTCGGTCCGGGTGCGACGGCGTTGACGGTCACGTCCCGGCCGCGCATCTCCCGGGCCAGCACCATGGTCATCGCCTCGATCGCGCCCTTGCTCGCGGCGTAGGCGCTGTAGTTCGGGAAGGCGAGACCGACGACCGAGGAGGAGAGGTTGACCAGCGCACCGCCGGGGCGGAGCCGGCGTACCGCCTGCTGGTCGACGACGAAGGTGCCCCGGATGTTGGTCCGGTGCAGGTCGTCCAGGTCGGCCAGGTCGAGTTCGGCGAGCGGCGCCAACGGCATCCGGCCGGCCGCGTTCACGACCACGTCGATGCCGCCGAAGGTCCGCTCGGCGACGTCGAAGAGCTCGGCGACCTCGTGCTCGTCGGCGACGTCGGCCCGTACGGCGACCGCCCGGCCGTCGGCCGCCTCGACCTCCTTGACCGCGGCCTCCGCCTCGGCCCGGTTGCCGAGGTAGCCGACCACGACGGCGAAGCCGTCTGCGGCGAGCCGGGCGACGACCCGGCGGCCGATGCCGCGCGAGCCGCCGGTGACCACGGCGGTACGCGCGTTCGGGGTACTGGTGGGTACGGACGGGAGGGACACGGCGTTCTCCTTGCTCTGCTCACGGTTTCTGGTTGCGTGCGGGTCGGCGTCGTCCGGTCGGCCCGGGTCAGCCGGTGGCGGGCCGGTCGGCCAGTCGGGTCAACCACTCCCGCAGCAGGCCGGACTCGGCCGGTGAGAGTGGACTGTCCGGCAGCGCCGGCAGCAGCGCGCCGAGCTTCGCGGCGGCCACCGCGACCTCCGCCTCCGGTCCGGCGCCCCGCTCCGGTGCGGTGGAGGTGCCGGGGGTGACGACGGCGGTGACGATCGCCTCGCGTACCCGGGACGACACCTGGGCGGCCTCGGTGTAGACCGTCGGGCGGTTGATCAGCAGCAGCGCGACCCCGACCGCCGCCGGCATCACCATCTGGGCGGCGAGCTGTGGACTGGTCCGGAGCCGGCCCACCCGCGCGCAGCGTTCGAGCACGCCGAGCAGCAGTTGGTGCGCCTCGGTCGCGGCGGCGGGCGGGGTGGAGAGCCCGGACGAGTACATCAGCCGGTAGAAGTTCGGCTTCTCCAGCGCGAACGCGACGTGGTTGTCCCAGCCGTCGCGGAGGTCCCGGACCGGGTCGTCGGAGGGGACGGCGCTCCGCTTGCCGGCCAGGTACTGCTCGAAGCCGAAGTCGACCACGGCCGCGAGCAATCCTTCCTTGTCACCGAACTGCCGGTAGAGGACCGGGGCGCCCACTCCGGCGGCCTCGCAGACCGCCCGGGTCAGCACGTCGGCTTCCGGCGAGCGGGCCAGGAGGTCCGCCGCGGCGTGCAGTATCCGCGTTCTCACGTCCACGTAAACGACGATAACACCCCTCCCTTAGCGTCGCTACCCGTATCAGGTAACCGTCGTTACGGACGCCCTGGCCCGGGGTACTACGCTGGTGGAGTGGATCTAGCTAAGGTGCGGGAACTGTGGAAACCGGAGCCGGGCTGGCTGAACACCGCCAGCTACGGGCTTCCGCCGGATCCGGCCTGGGATGCGCTGCAGGCCGCCCTCGCCGACTGGCGGACCGGGCGTACGTCGTGGGAGGGCTGGGACACCGCCACCGGCCGGGCCCGGACCGCCTTCGCCCGGCTGGTCGGGGTACCCGTCCCGGACGTGACCGTCGGGGCGACCGTCTCCCAACTTCTCGCCCCGGTCGGGGCCGCGCTGCCCGCCGGAGCCACCGTGCTGGTGCCGGAGGTGGAGTTCACCTCCAACCTCTTTCCCTGGCTGGTGCACACCGAGCGCGGGGTGCGGGTCCGCACCGTGCCGACGGACCGGCTCGCCGAGGCGGTCGACGCCGACACCGACCTCGTCGCGTTCAGCCTGGTCCAGTCGGCCGACGGCAGCGTCGCCCGGTACGACGAGATCGTGGCCGCCGCCGAGGCGCACGACGCGCTGGTGGTGGTCGACGCCACCCAGGGCTGCGGCTGGCTGCCGTTCGACGCGAGCCGGGCGGACGTGGTCGTCGTCGGGGCGTACAAGTGGCTGATGGCACCCCGCGGGGCCGCCTTCGGCTACCTCGCTCCCCGGATCCGGGACCGGCTCACCCCGCTGGCCGCGAACTGGTACGCCGGCTCCGACCCGCACGCCTCCTACTACGGCCCGCCGCTGCGGCTGGCCGAGGGCGCCCGCCGGTTCGACCTCTCCCCGGCCTGGTTCTGCTTCGTCGGCGCCGCCCCGGCCATGGAACTCCTCGTCGAGGTGGGACTGCCGGCGGTCCGGGAGCACAACGTCGGGCTGGCCAACCGGTTCCTGGCCGGCCTCGGGCAGCCGCCCCGGGACAGCGCGATCGTCACCGTCGACATACCGGGCGCGGCGGAGAAGCTGGCGGCGGCCGGCGTCCGGGCGGCGGTCCGGGCCGGTCGGGTACGCGCCTCGTTCCACCTCTACTCCACCGAGCAGGACGTCGAGCTGGCCCTGACCGCCCTGACCTCCTGACCGTCCCGAACCCTCGACCTCTCCACCGACCGGTCGGGCGGATGCGTCAGCCCGCGGATGCACCGGGGGCGTCACTCCACGTCGGGTCGGCGCATCTGCTTGAGCTGGCCGCGGCGCTTCTTCTCGGCGAGCCGGCGCTCCTTGGCCCCGCGACTCGGCTTGGTGGGTCGTCTCGGCGGTGGCGGCGGCGCGATCGCGTCGGCCAGCAGCGCGGCGAGCCGGGCCTGCGCCGCCTCCCGGTTGCGGAGCTGGGCGCGGTGCTCCGAGGCGGTCACCGTCAGTACGCCGTCCGAGAGTCGGCCGGCCAGCCGGTCCAGCGCCCGGGTCTTGAGCCGCTCCGGCAGCGCCGTCGTGTTCGCCACGTCGAAGGAGAGTTCGGCCCGGGAGTCGGTGGTGTTCACGCCCTGCCCGCCCGGGCCGCTGGACCGGGAGAACCGCCAGTTCAGTTCCGCCTCCGGGATGACGATGCCCGGTCGGATGGTCAGGGGTGCCATGTCGTCAACCGTACGGCTCAGCCGCCCTTGCCGATGATGGTGTCCGCGGTCTGCTGCACCTGCTCGATCGGGATGGCGAAGCCGATCCCGATCGAGCCGTTGCCGTCGATGGTGGCGATCGCGGTGTTCACCCCGACCACCTCGCCCCGGGCGTTGACCAGCGGGCCACCCGAGTTGCCGGGATTGATCGAGGCGTCGGTCTGCACCGCGCTGTGCCGGTTCTCCCCCAGCTTCACCTGACGGTCCAGCGCGCTGACGATGCCGGCGGTCACCGTGCCGGCCAGCCCCAGCGGCGAACCGACCGCGAGCACCGGCTCGCCGACCCGGGTGGCGCCGGGCTTGGCCAGCGGCAGCGCCGTCAGCCCGGTCGACGGCGGCACCCGGAGTACCGCGATGTCGCTGCTGGAGTCCCGGCCGACGATCCGGGCCGGGAACTGCCGGCCGTCCGAGGTCTCCACCATCACCGCGCCGTCGGGCTCCCCGCCGCCGCCCCGGGCCACGATGTGGTCGTTGGTGACGATGTGCTGGAGGTCGTCGATGGCGAACCCGGAGCCGCTGGCCGACTTGCCACCACCGGCCACCATCACCGAGACGACGCCGGGCACCACCTGTGCGGCGGCGGCCACCAGGTCGGCCGGGATGGCGGCCTGCGCCGCTCCGCCCCGCTGTCCGGAGGTCTCCTGGCTGGCCACCCAGCCGCCGGCCAGGCCACCGGAGCCGATGGAGAGCGCGACCACCGCCAGCGCGGCGAGCAACGCCCGGCGGCGCCGGGCCGCCCGGTCGATCGCCAGCACCTGCGCGGGTACGCCGGGAACGCCGCGCCCGTCCGGTTCCAGCTCCGGTGAGATGAACCATGGGCCGCGGGGTTCGCCGAGCCCGGTCTGCGTTGCCATAGCTCACTCCTCGTCAGTCCATCGTCGCCATCGCCGGCAGCAGGTGCGCCGCCCGCCCCGGTGGGACCGAGCCGGGCCGGCGGGATCTACGGCAGCCGGGAGAACCAGGCCATCGAGCCGCCCGCCGCCGCCAGGGCCAGCAGCAGCCCGATCCCGATGAACCGGGCGGCGATGTCCTGCTTCTCCGTGCGGTAGCCGACCGACGTTCCGATGTCCTCGTACACGGCACGCAGTTCGGCGCTGCTGCCCGCCTCGTGGTAGCCGCCCTTGGTCTGCTCGGCGACCGCCCGCAGGGTCTGACCGTCCACCGGCACCCGGATCGGCCGGCCACCCCGGGCGACGTAGCCGGTGGCGGTGCCGAACGAGATCGTGTGCACCGGCACGCCCACCTGCACCGCCTCGTCGGCGGCGGAGATCGGGTCGCGCCCGGAGGTGTTCGCCCCGTCGGAGAGCAGCACGATCCGGGCCGGCGGCGGGTTCTTCGCGGCCTGGGTGTCGAAGGTCTTGATCGCCTCCAGCGAGGTGCCGATCGCCTCGCCGATCGCGGTGCCCTGCACTCCGGTGCTCCCCTCGGCCAGCCGCCTGATCCCGGAGTGCAGCGCCGATCGGTCGGTGCCGGGCGGCACGAGTACCGCCGCGCTGCCGGCGAAGGCGACCAGCCCGACGTTGAACTCGTCCGGAAGCGTGTCGGCGAACCGGTGCGCCGCCGACTTCGCCGCCGCCAGCCGGTCCGGTTCGACGTCGGTGGCCAGCATGGAGGTCGAGACGTCCACCGCCACCATCACGGTGGCCCGCTCCCGGGGCACCCGCACCTCCGCCTCCGGCCGGGCGAAGCCGACGACCAGCAACGCCAGCATGGCCAGGAACAACCCGGCCGGCACGTGCCGGCGCCAGGACGGCCGGTCCGGCGCGACCCGGTCCAGCAGCCGCAGGTTGGTGAAGCGGACGGCGTACCGGCTGCGGCGGCGTTGCAGCACGACGTACCAGATGCCGAGCCCGACCACGCCGAGCAGCAGCAACAGCCGTTCCGGAGACTGCCAGGTCATACCGCGCCTCCCCGTACCGCTGCGGCGGACGGCCGGGCCGCGCCGGCCAGCCGCCGCTGGGTGTGTACGTGCCGGACGATGTCCGCGATCCAGTCCCGGTCGGTACGCAGCGACAGGTGCGCGGCCCCCGCCCGGCGCAGCGCCTGCCGGACCAGTTCCCGCTGGCTGGCAGCGGCGGCGGCGTACCGCTGCCGGAGCCGGCGGTCCGCGGTGGACACCTCGCGTCGCCGGCCCGTCTCCGGGTCGACCAGGGTGACCAGTCCGACGTCCGGCAGCTCCAGTTCGCGCGGGTCGACCACCTCGACCGCCAGCACCTGGTGGCGTACGCCGAGCCGGCGGACGGCCCGCTCCCAGGCCGGCGTGCCGCCGGAGGTGTCGGGCAGCCCGTCGAGGAAGTCGGAGACCAGCACCGCCAGTCCCCGGCCGGCGCTGGCCCGGTGCAGTGTGGTCACCGCGTCGGCGAGCGACGGCGCGCCGCTCGCCAGGTCGGGCCGGGGCGCCGCGAGCAGCATGTTGAGCAGGCCCAGCAGGTGGGCCCGGCCGGCCCGGGCCGGAAAGCGGCGGATCCCGGCGTCGTCGAGCAGGTGTACGCCCAACCGGTTGCCGACCCCGGCGGTGAGGAAGCCGACCGCCGCCGTGGCGGCCACCGCGAGTTCCCGCTTGTCCAGGTCGGCCGTGCCGAAATGCATGCTCGGGGTGGAGTCGACCAGCAGCCAGGTGGTCAGTTCCCGGTCGGCGTCCACCTCACGGACGTGCGGCAGGGTGGTCCGGGCGGTCACCGCCCAGTCCATCCGGCGGACCTCGTCCTCGCCCGGCCGATACTCCCGGGCGCCGCTGATCTCGCTGCCGGGCCCCGGCAGCAGGCCGAGGTGCTGGCCGTGCAGCAGCCCGTCGAGCCGCCGGGTGACCAGCAGCTCCAGCCGGCGCAGCCGGTGCTCGGGGACGAGTTGCCGCAACGTCGGGTCGCCGCTGTCCCGGTGCACGCCGTCCGGGCCGGTCCGGCCGTCCCGAGCCGCCCGGCCGGTCCACCCCGGCTGGCCGAGCCGGCTCACGCGACCGCCAGACCGCGCCGCTGTTCCTCACGGCTCGGCGCGATCCTGGGCGGTGGGACCGCCTCGACGAGACGGCGTACCACCGACTCCGCCGGTACCCCGTCGGCGATCGCGTCGAACGACAGCACCAGCCGGTGCGCGATCACGTCGCAGGCGAGATCGCGTACGTCGTCCGGCAGCACGTAGTCCCGGCCGCGCAGCAGCGCCTGGGCCCGGGCGGCGGCGACCAGCCCGAGGGTGGCCCGGGGACTCGCCCCGTACGCGAGCAGCGGCGCCACCTCCGGCACCCCGAACCGGGCGGGATCCCGGGTGGCCAGGATCAGCCGTACGACGTACTCGGCGAGGGCGTGGT
Source organism: Plantactinospora sp. B6F1 (assembly GCF_040120695.1). Taxonomy (NCBI): domain Bacteria; kingdom Bacillati; phylum Actinomycetota; class Actinomycetes; order Micromonosporales; family Micromonosporaceae; genus Plantactinospora; species Plantactinospora sp. B6F1. The sequence goes on from NZ_JBEEAC010000008.1 coordinate 117,259, forward strand.
GCACGAAGACCCGACTGGCCCGGTCCTGGAGGGCCCGCAGCCGCTCCGGATCGAGTACCGCCCGGGCGGTCGGCCGCTCCGCGCTCATCCGGTAGAGGATGGCCAGCTCGTCGACGTCGGTGGGATAGTCGACGAGGATCTTCAGCAGGAACCGGTCCCGTTGCGCCTCCGGCAGCTGGTAGACCCCCTCCGACTCGATCGGGTTCTGGGTGGCCAGCACCAGGAACGGCTCCGGTACCGGATAACTGCGGCCGCCGATCGAGACCTGCCGCTCGGCCATCGCCTCCAGCAACGCCGACTGCACCTTCGCCGGCGCCCGGTTGATCTCGTCGGCCAGCACCAGGTTCGCCATCACCGGCCCCAGCTCCACGTCGAAGCTCTCCGACGAAGCCCGGTAGATCCGGGTACCCACGATGTCCGACGGCACCAGGTCCGGAGTGAACTGGATCCGGGAAAAACTCCCACCCACCGCCACCGCCACCGTCTGCGCGGCGAGGGTCTTCGCCACTCCCGGTACGCCCTCCAGCAGGCAGTGCCCGTCGGCCAGCAACGCGGTGAAGAGCCGCTCCACCAGCCTGTCCTGCCCGACGATCACCCGCTTGACCTCGAAGAGGGCCTGCTCCAGCTCGGGGCCGGCGGCAGCCGTCTCGACCGGCCTGGGGCGGGTGGCCACGGTGTCTGACATGTCCGTCACGGTGCGGGCTTCCCGACCTCGCCGACGGCAAACCCGGGTCGGCACGGTGTCCGGAGAAGTTCCGGCACGGCCACCACTCGGGACACCCGGAACCTCCCGCGTACCAATAAACTCGGCCGCACACAAACCCGTCAGCGACGCCGGGACGGGACGAAACGCCGGAGGCGCCTGTGTTGCTGCGACGGTACGGAGCGGTACTGCTGGCGGTCGCCTCGGCGGTGGTCCTCGCGGCGCCCGCGGCGGCGGCCCCCGATCCGCTTCCCCCGCCGAGCTACGCCGGGTTCCGGCTGGTCAAGGCGATCCCCGGCGAGCCCGGCACGCCGCGGATCACCCTGCCCGCCGGCTACGAGCTCGTCCCCGGCGCCTCGACACAGGTTGCCAGCCGGGCCGAGTACTACTCCTTCGTCCGGGGGCCGCGCAGCGAGGCGGTCACCGTCACCGTCGACTGGCCGGGCACCTGGGTCGGCTCGGTGGTCGCCACCGACACCCGGCTGGCGATCCGCCGGCACGCCGGTGCGCCCTACCGGATCAGCTTCACCCTGCCGGTGACCTGGTCGTCGGTGAACGCCAACCAGGCGACGGTGCAGGTCTGGAGCATGCTCAGCCCGGAGACCTCGACCGGGCTGCACTGGCGGATCGAGCACAACGACCCGGACCGGGTGGCCGGGCCGTGGACCAGCGTCGCATGGCCGGCGACGCAGGCCGCCTCGGTGATCAACTACATGGTCGCCAGCGAGGCGGTGCTCCAGGACTCCGGGCTGGTCGCCGAGGCCCGGCGCAGGGGCCACTTCTTCTCGCTGATGGGCTTCGAGACAAACAACGCGCTGCACCCGGACAACCCGCCGCACTGGCACCTGGCGTACTACCCCGGCCTCAGCTACGGCGCGCCCCGGGCGCACGTGCCGCACTTCTGGGTCGACGCGCAGGGCCGGACCTACTACAACGGGATGGACATCCAGGGTCAGGGCCGCAGCCGCTTCTACGCCGGTGATCCGGCGCAGATCCGCGACGCCGACGACAACCTCGTCGTCACCCTCACCATCCGGGCCGACGGCGGACTGGACATCGACCCGCCGGCCGGGCCGCGCTACTCGATCACCGCCCCGGACGGGAACTTCTCACACCAGGTCGACGTCGCCCGGGACGGGGTGCCGTGGCGCTCCGTGGTGAGCCGGGACCACGTGAAGATCGGCGTGCTGGTCGTCCAGGTGCGGGACCGGCAGTCCAGCCGGCCGCACCGGACCACCGTGCACCAGTACGACGCGCTGACCGGGGTGCTGACCCACACCTGGCCCGGCCCGCACTAGGTCCGTACCGCCTGCACGCGCTCTTCACCAGTCCTCCACAATCGACGGCTACCTTGCCGTCGTGGATGTCGATCTCGCACCGGAGCCGCCGCCGGCCGCTCCGGTCCGGACCCGTCGGCGACTGCTGACCGGGCTCTGCTGGCTGCTGTCGCTGCCGGTGCCCGGCCTGCTGGCGGTACGGCTGACCGGGCTGGAGCGGGGCCCCCTGGTGCAACTGGTGGCCTTCACGCCGTACCTGCTGGCCTGGGCGTCACTGCCGCTCGGGCTGGCCCTGGCCACCCGGCGTCGGTGGGCGGCGGGCACCTCGGCGGTCGCCGTGCTCGTGCTGCTCGTGCTGGTCGCGCCGCGCGCGCTGCCGGACCGGCAGCCGGCCATCGGCGGCACTTCGCTGCGGGTGCTCACCGCCAACCTCCTCGCCGGGGCCGCCGAGCCGGCGGCGCTGGTGGCGCTGGTCCGGGCCGAACGGGTCGACGTGCTCGCCGCGCAGGAGTTCACCCCGGACGCCGAGGCGGCACTGCACCGGCTCGGCCTGGCCGAGCTGCTGCCGTACCGGCAGGTCAACCCGGAGCTCGGCACGACCGGTTCGGCGCTGTACTCCCGCCATCCGCTTCGGCAGGCCGGTACCCGACGCAACGGGGGCGGCTTCTCCCAGGCGTACGCGACGGTCCATCCTCCGGACTGGCCGGCGGTGCTGGTGGAGTCGGTGCATCCGTTGGCGCCCGCCTCCCTGGCCGGGCTGCCGGATTGGCGGGCGGACCTGGCGGCGCAGCCACCGGCCACCCCGGACGGTCCGCTGCGGGTTCTGGCCGGGGACTTCAACGCCACCCTCGACCACGCCCCGCTGCGCGATTTGCTCGACACCGGGTACGTCGACGCGGCCGACTCGGTCGGGATGGGGCTCACCGGCACCTGGGGCCCGTACGACGGCGATCCGATCCCGCCGGTGACCATCGACCACGTGCTGGTGGACCGGCGGATCGCGGTCGACCGGGTGGCGGTGTTCCGGCTGCCCGGCTCCGACCACCGTCCGGTCCTCGCCGACCTGGCCCTACCCACCCGCTGCCCGGCCCCGAGCCCTACCCACCCGCTGACCGGCCCCGAGCCCTTGCCCACCCCGCTGGCCGGCCCGAGCGTCCGGGTCTCGCCGCAGGGTCGGGTCGCGGTGCCTGCCCACCCGCTGGCCGGCCCTGATCCCTACCCGACCGGCACCCGGGAACGCCGCCGGCCTCCGTGTCCGTTCGGGGGGACACGGAGGCCGGCGGGCACCGGGGGTCAGGGCAGGAACACCGCCAGGTGGAAGCTCCGGTTGGCCGGCTGGTTGGCCGCGTTCCAGGTCTGCACGAAGACACCCTGGGCCAGGTTGGTCCGACCGACGACCGAGATGAAGCCGGACGGCGAGGTGCCGACACTCCCGGTCAACCCGATCGTGCCGACGAACGCCCCGTTGTTCACCGGCACGTTGAAGACCACCTGGTAGAGGCCGACGCCCAGCAGGGTCACCGAAACCGCCTGGCTGCCGCGGATCAGACCGCCGTTCGCGCTGACCACGGCGAAGATCTGCGCGCTCGACGCCTGTACGGCGGCGTCGCCCTTGAGCAGCGCGGCCCTGGCCAGGTCGATGTCGGCCTGGGTCACCGGCGGCTGCTCGACCATCTTGCCGTTGATCCGGACCGCGTCGGGGTCGCCTCGGTGGCTCGGGCCGGCGACGGCGATCCCGCCACCGACGAGGGTCAGCGCGAGTGCTCCGACGGCTAGCAGGATCGTCTTACGTCCAAAGAATCTGGCCATGACGTCATCTCTTTCTTTCTACCCAGGATGGTGATGGTCTCTCCGATGTTGGAGATGGTCCGAACTGTCGACCTGCTGTTCCGGGTACACCCCGTCCGCTCCCGACTCGTGACCAATGACTGCCCGACAATTGCACGGACGGTTTCAGCACGAATCACCGACGGACGGGAGGCTGCGCCAGTGCCTGACGCACGATTGTTTCGCCTTCTGAACGCCCGACCGGCGCCGATCGTCGCCCCGCGTTCACCAGCTAATACTACTTAGAGTGGCCACTCAACAACCATGAGCGAACATAGCATTCGGCAAAGCAGCAGGTCAATAGCGGTTTCATCTGCCCGTGGCCGCCGATCCGGCGGGGCGCACAACGGGCCGCCACAGCCGGCGTGCGATTTTCAAGAATGCGTACCACTCTCGAGTCTCACATTGAACCTTTTTCAACCTCCCCTTGCGGCCCGACGGACCGCAAGGTCGGACGCGGTGCATGAGCAGCGCGCGGTCCAGGTTGAAAAAGGTTCATTCGTTCCTCGCCTTTTCGGATTGGTGGCCGGGAGGGTCCGGGCAAACGGAACGGCCCCGCTCGCGGTCGTCACCGCGGGCGGGGCCGTCAGTCCGGTCGTCGGTTCAGACCTCGGCCGGAGTACGCGCCACACCATAGGTCAGCGCGTCGACGAGGGCGTGCCAACTCGCCTCCACCACGTTCGGGTGAACGCCCACCGTGGTCCAGTCCCGGCCGCCGCTGTCGGCCGTCTCCACCAGTACCCGGGTGATCGCGCCGGTACCGTGGCTGCCCTCCAGGATCCGCACCTTGTAGTCGGCCAGCTCGAACCCGCGCAGCTCCGGATAGTGTCGCTGCAGCGCCACCCGTAGGGCCTCGTCGAGGGCGTTGATCGGCCCGTTCCCCTCGGCGGTGGCGATCACCCGCTCGCCGCGCACCCGCAGCTTCACCGTCGCCTCGGAGACCACCGCACCGTCCTCGCGGTGCTCGACCAGCACCCGGTACGACTCCAGCGAGAACGGCCGGGCCGCGTCCATCCCGGGCAGCTCGGCCCGGACCAGCAGCTCGAACGAGGCGTCGGCGGCCTCGAACGACCAGCCGCCGGCCTCCATCTCCTTGACCCGCTTGGTGACCCGGGCCGCCGCGTCGGGATGGCCGGCCAGGTCAAGCCCGAGCTCACGGCTTTTCAGCTCGATGCTGGCCCGGCCGGCCATCTCCGTTACCAGGATCCGCATGTCGTTCCCCACCACGGCGGGGTCCACATGGTTGTAGAGCAGCGGATCCACCTTGATCGCACTCGCGTGCAGCCCCGCCTTGTGAGCGAAGGCGGCGGCCCCGACGTAGGCCTGGTGGGTGTCGGGGGCGATGTTGGCGATCTCCGCGATGGCGTGCGAGACGCGCACCATCTGCGCCAGGCACCCGTCCGGTAGGACCGGTAGCCCGAGCTTGAGTTGCAGGTTGCCGACCACGGCGAACAGGTCGGCGTTTCCGGGCCGTTCGCCGTAGCCGTTGGCGGTGCCCTGGAAGTGCCGTACCCCGGCCTCGACGGCGGCGATGGTGTTCGCCACCGCGCAGCCGGTGTCGTTCTGGGTGTGGATGCCGAGCCGGGCCGGGGAGATCCCGAGCCGCTCGGTCAGCGCGCCGATCGCCGCGGTCACCTGGGACGGCAGCATGCCGCCGTTGGTGTCGCACATCACCACCACCTCGGCGCCGGCTTCGAGGGCGGTCTCCACCACCGCGGAGGTGTACGCCGGGTCGTACCGGAAACCGTCGAAGAAGTGCTCGCAGTCGAGGAAGGCCCGCCGCCCCTGCGCGACGAGATGGGCCACGCTGTCCCGGACCATCGCCAGGTTCTCGGCGCCGGTGGTGCGCAGCGCCCGCTCGACGTGCCGGATGTCGGACTTCGCCACCAGGCAGACCGCCGGGGTCTCCGCGTCGAGCAGCGCGCGCAGCTGCGGGTCGGCGTCGACCGCCACCCCGGCCTTGCGGGTGGCGCCGAAGGCGACCAGGACGGCGTGCTTCAGGTCCAGCTCCGTCCGGGCCCGACGGAAGAACTCGGTGTCCTTCGGCATCGCCCCCGGCCAGCCCCCCTCGATGAAGCCGACGCCGAACTCGTCGAGCAGCCGGGCCACGGCCAGCTTGTCGACGACCGAGTAGCTGATGCCCTCGCGCTGCGCGCCGTCGCGCAGCGTCGTGTCGAACACCTGGTACGTCATCTGATCTCCTTCGAGAAGGGCGCAGCCCCTGCTCCGATGCCTTCCTGGCCCGACAAACAAAATGACCCCCCGCGAATGCGGGAGGTCTGCGCGCTCGGCGGGGGAGGATGCCGGCGCGCTAGTTGCCAATAATGAGTGCGGAGCAGGTCACGGACCGTACTCTGCCACGGCAGGCAGGGATGTGGGAGGAAAAATCCACATGGCGGGACGGCATCCTCACGCCGACCGGGTGTATGGATCGACCACCCTGGGTAGGTGTCTCCGGGACAGCGGAAATGTCGAGACAGTCGAGAAGAGGAGTGATAGCCAGTGGACAGGCTCGATCCTCAGACGACCCCGCAGCGGCAGACGCCGGATCCCCTGATCCACGGCGGTGGTGGCGCGCTCGCCGGCGGCGCGGTGCCGGGCGGCGAGCCCGCGGGCGCGTTCGATCCGTGGCGCTACCGCGACGACGCCGGGGTGACCGGCGCCGACCTGGTGGGCTACAAGGTCGAGGCGACCGACGGCGGCATTGGCAAGATCGACAGTGCCAGTCACGAGGTGAACGCCAGCTACCTGGTGGTGGACACCGGCCCGTGGATCTTCGGCAAGAAGGTCATGTTGCCGGCCGGCGTGGTGAACCACGTCGACCACGACGACCAGAAGGTGTACGTCGACCGGAGCAGGGACCAGATCAAGGCCGCTCCGGAGTTCGACGGCGCCGGGTACGACGATCCGGCCTACCGGGACAAGCTCGGTGGCTACTACGGCGGGACGTACGGCTCGCCCGGCTGGGCAGCTCCGCCGGGTCGCGCCATCTGACCCGCGACCCGCGGTCGACTGGCCGGCGAGGGCTCCCGCCCCGCCGGCCAGTGGCGTCGAAGGGGGTCCGACCACCCGGCTCCGCCCGGAGAGCACCGCCCACCGGAAGGCCGGCGCAGCCCGGGCAGAGGGAAAGTCGGCGCAGCCCGGGCACCGGGAGACCCCGAGCGGAAACGTCCGGCCCAGGCACTACGGTGGTCGGGTGGACGGAACTTCGACCCGTACGACGGTCTTCGAAACCCTCTTCAATTTCCGGGACGTCGGCGGCGTCTCCGGGCTCGACGGTCGGCCGGTCCGCCGGCAGCGGCTGTACCGGTCGGACTCGCCGCACCGGATCGACGGCACCGACCGGGAGGCGTTCGAGTCGCTCGGCATCCGCACCGTGGTCGACCTGCGCCGACCGACCGAGGTACGCCAGCAGGGCCGGATACCCGCCTATGACGGGCTGGTCTACCAGCACATCCACCCCGAGCACGCGCTCTGGGAGGCATCGGCGTACTCCGATGAACTCGGGCTGGCGCGCTGGCTGGCCGACCGGTACCACGACCTTGCCACCACCGGCTCGGCCGGCCTGGTGGCGGCGATCGAGGTGATCGCCGACGCCGAGGCCGCCCCGGTGCTGGTGCACTGCGTCGCCGGCAAGGACCGGACCGGCGTGGTCTGCGCGCTGACCCTTTCGCTGCTCGGTGTCGCCGATGCCGACATCGCCGAGGACTACGCGCAGAGCACCGCCGCCTCGGCCCGGTTCGGCGAGTGGCTGGCCAGCACCATGCCGGACGAGGCGCCGCTGCCGGCACCGTTCCTCGCCTCGCCGGCCGAGGCGATGACCCTGTTCCTGGCGGAACTGCGCGGCCGGCACGGCTCGGTGCCGGACTACCTGGTCGGCGCCGGCCTGGCCCCGGCCCGGATCGACGCTCTCCGGGCCCACCTACTGAGCTGACCCGCACCTGCCACCCATGGCCGCACCGCCTTCCGGCGCCGCCGGGCAAGATCGCGCTACATCCCCGAAATAGTGCCTTCGGACGCGCGCCGAAGGCACTATTTCCATGAAAGAACACCTCACCGAAAGAACATGATCTTGCCCACGACGGAGGTGCGGGTGGCGAGTTCCCGCCGCCGCGCGCTCAGGCGATCCGGTGGATCCAGCCGTTCCGGTCCTCGGTCCGGCCCCGCTGGATGTCGACCAGCTGCTGCCGCAGCCTCATGGTGACCTCGCCGGGGCTGCCGTCGGCGATCGAGAACTTCCCGTCGGGGGAACAGACCTGACCGATCGGGGTGATCACCGCGGCGGTGCCGCAGGCGAACACCTCGCGCAGTCGGCCGCTGGCCGCGTCGGCCCGCCACTCGTCGAACGCCACCGGCCGCTCCAGCACCGTTCCACCGGACTCCCGGACCAGGGTGATCAACGAGTCCCGGGTGATGCCGCGCAGGATGGTGCCGCCGAGCGGCGGGGTGACGATGGTCCCGTCGTCGTAGACGAAGAAGATGTTCATGCCGCCGAGTTCGTCGACGTACCGGCGCTGCACGGCGTCGAGGAAGACCACCTGCTCGCAGCCGTGCTCGCTCGCCTCCGCCTGGGCGGCAAGCGAGGCGGCGTAGTTGCCGCCGAACTTCGCCTCGCCGGTCCCGCCGGGCGCGGCCCGGGTGTAGGTCGGCGAGACCCAGACGTTCACCGGCTGCACGCCCCGGGCGAAGTACGAGCCGACCGGCGAGGCGATCACCGCGTAGAGGTATTCGTTGGCCGGGCGCACCCCGAGGAAGACCTCATTGGCGAACATGAACGGCCGCAGGTAGAGGCTGGCCTCCTCGGAGGTCGGCAGCCATTTCCGGTCGACCTGGATCAGGTGCCGCAGCGAGTCCAGGAAGACCGCCTCGGGCAGCTCGGGCATGGCCATCCGGCGGGCCGAGTCGTTGAACCGGGCGGCGTTGGCGTCCGGTCGGAACATCGTCACCGAGCCGTCCACCGCCGAGTACGCCTTCAGCCCTTCGAAAATCTCCTGGGCGTAGTGCAGCACCGCGCTCGCCGGGTCCATCGGAATCGGCGCCCGGGCCTCCACCCGGGCGTCGTACCAGCCCTTGCCGTCGGCGTACCGGATCGTGACCATGTGGTCGGTGAAGACCCGACCGAATCCCGGGTTGGTCATCAGCGCCGCGCGCTCGGCGGCGGCTACCGGCTGAGGATTCGGACGGATCTCGAAGTCGAGCGTGTCACCACCGCTCATCGTGCTGACCTCCATGCAGTGGACCGGTGCCCGGGCACGGGCAGGCCGGAACGTGGGAGTTGTGCCTGAAACTTACCCGAACGGTCGTTCAACCTCGACCCTCCGGGATGACCGGCGGGCCGCACCACGCGCACCTTCGCGCAGATCCGGCGGTCCGCCGGAGCTGTTCGCGGAGCGTATCGGCCGGCTCAGGCGGCCGCGTGGGCGGCGAGCCGGTCTCCGATGTCGGCGGTGCGCCGCGGCGAGCCGGAGCCCCGGGAGGCCAGCTCGGCGGCGACCGCCTCGGTTACTCGGCGGGCCGCCTCGGGGTGGCCCAGGTGGTCGAGGAGCAGCGCGATGGAGAGCACCGCGGCGACCGGGTCGGCGACGCCCTGGCCGGCGATGTCCGGCGCCGAGCCGTGCACCGGCTCGAACATCGACGGGTACGCCCGCTCGGGGTTGATGCTGCCGCTGGCGGCCAGCCCGATCCCGCCGGTGACCGCGGCGGCGATGTCGGTCAGGATGTCCCCGAAGAGGTTGTCGGTGACCACCACGTCGTACCGCTGTGGCTGGGTGACCAGGAACATCGCGGCGGCGTCGACGTGCTGGTATTCGGTCTCGACGTCCGGGTGCTCGGCGGCCACCGCGGCGAAGGCCCGGGCCCAGAGCGAGCCGGCGTGGGTCAGCACGTTGGTCTTGTGCACCAGGGTGACCTTGCGGCGCTCCCGGCGCCCCGCCCGGGCGAACGCGTCCCGGATCACCCGCTCGACGCCGTGCCGGGTGTTCAGGCTCTCCTCGGTGGCGATCTCGGCCGGGGTGTCCCGGTGCAGGGTGCCGCCGGCTCCGGCGTAGAGTCCTTCGGTGCCCTCACGGACGACCACCAGGTCGATCTCGTTCGGCTTGACGCTGGCCAGCGGGCCGGCGGTCCCCGGCCAGAGCCGGGACGGCCGGAGGTTCACGTACTGGTCGAACTCGAAGCGGAGCTTGAGCAGCAGGCCGCGCTCGAGCACCCCGGGCGGCACGGTGGGGTCGCCGACCGCGCCGAGCAGGATCGCGTCGTGCCCGGCCAGCTCGGTGAGGACGGAGTCCGGCAGCACCTCGCCGGTGCGGTGGTAGCGGGCGGCTCCGAGATCGTATTCGGCGGCCTCGACTCCGGGCAGTACGGCGTCAAGCACCTTGCGGGCCTGCGCGACCACCTCCGGCCCGATGCCGTCGCCAGCAACCACCGCGATCCGCGCCACCGCCACGTCCCAGCTCCCTTGCCTCCGTCGTGTCTAGGGAACGTTAAGGGAACGTCCCGGGTTCCGGTACGACGCTCCCGAAATATGGAATGCCAACCGCACAGGAGCTTCTCAGCCAGCACTCATGCTGCCACCATCTTCGCTGCCTAGGGTGAGCGCGAAGAACGGGTTCGCAGGGCTGGAGGACGCCCCGGGGACCGGAGTGGCGAGACGCGGATCCAGGGGGCGAACGTGCGGATCCAGGGGGCGAACATGCGAATCCCGGGAGCCGGCCGTGGCCGGGGACAGCGTAGCCGGTACCTGCCGCCGGCGCCCGCCGTGGGCCGGGGACGGCCGGACCTGCGGCTGGGCGCCGGCTGGCGCAACGTCCGACCCGGCGCGGTGCTCGCCGACCGGGTGGTCGCCCGGCACACCGTGCAGACCTCGATCGCCGACTACACCCTGGTGCTGAACGGGATGGGCGCGGTCGGCTGGCGCGGCGTCGGCGACGCGCTGCGGGACGCCGTCGCCGAACTGCGGGCGATCGACCTCACCTACAGCCCGGCCCGGCCGGCCAGCCTGGTCTCCCGGCTGCGCCGGGGCGAGATCTCCGCGGACGCGTACCCGCCGCTGGCCGACATCGTCGCCCGGTGCGTCGCGATGCGGGCCGCCACCGACGGCTGGTTCGACGCCTGGGCGGTGCCGGGCGGTTTCGACCCGGGCGGCCTGCTGGTCGGCTGGGCGGTGGAGCGGGCCGCCGCCCGACTGCGCGCCGCCGGCATCGAGGACTACGCCGTGATCAGCGGCGCCGACCTGGTGGTACGCGGCCACGCGCCGCACGGCGGCCCGTGGCGGATCGCCGTGCACCACCCGACCCGGGGCGACCGGCAACCGATGATCCTGGAAATGACCTCCGGGGCGATCGGCACCTCCGGGGTCGCCGGCCGGCGCGACCACGTGATCGACCCGCGCACCGGGCAGCCGGCCCGGAAGCTGCTGGCGGCCACGGTCACCGGCCCGGACCTCACGGTCGCCGACGGGTACGCCACCGCCCTGTTCGCCGCCGGCCGCCCGGGCCTGGACTGGTTCCCCACCCGGGACGGCTACCGCGCCCTCTTCGCCACCCCGCGCTGACCGGCACCGACCCGCGCTGACCGGCACCGACCCGCCGGACGGCCGGCACCGGGAGCGGCGCTCCCGAGCCGTCCTGAGCGACTACAGCGACGTGACGGCGGAAACGCGATCGGCCCCCGCGATCTCGGCAACGATCGCGGGGGCCGATCAGCGACGAGTGCGCGTGGCTCGCGCACACGGGGGTGCTGGCTACCCGGCCGGCGCGACGCCTCATCACCCGAAGACGAGTCCACGCCCAGGAACTCGCCGGGTATCCGCGTCAATACGCTAGCGACCCGATGCGAGTCCCCGCAAGGGTGCCCGTTCCGCGTGTCGGCGCCGTATCCGAGCGAAGGTCACCAACTCAGTGGCACCCTGTACCCCCATGAGTTCTGATCTGTCAACACTCTTGGGACACGGGAGCCCCGCGTGAGTTTCGATCTGATCGTATGGGCGCTCGAGCCCGGCGCCGCCGCCGAGGACGTCCGCGCGGCACACGACCGGTGCCGGCAGGGAGTGCACACCCCGGGCCATCCGGAACCGCGGATCTCGGCGTTCTACCGGGCGATCGTCGCCGGCTACCCCGACCGGCCGGGACCGGACTCGCCGTGGGCGGTGACGCCGCTGCACGTCGCCGCCGACCATGTCGAGATGAACCTCGACGAGTCCTGTGCGGACCAGGTGCTGCTCGACATCGAACGGCTGGCCGCACGGCACCACCTGATGCTGCTCGACCCGCAGGACGGCTCGGTCTATCCGCCACCGACCCCGGTGAACGGCTGACCCGGACGGGGCGGCCGTGTGCCGATCCGCCCCGTCCGGGCACCGGGTGTCAGGCCCCGGTCACACCTCCTCGTCGCGCAGGTCGGCGGCGCTCGCCGCGACCGCGCCGATCGAGTCGGCCGCCGAGCTGAGCAGCTCCGCCGCGGCCGCCGAGTCCACCGTCAGGGTCATCAGCGCCTCACCGCCGGCCTCCCGCCGGGCCACCTGCATCGCCGCGATGTTGACGCCCGCCTCGCCGAGGATCGACCCGATGGTGCCGACCACGCCGGGCTTGTCGGCGTAGCGGAAGAAGAGCAGGACGCCGTCGACGCCGAGTTCCAGGTCGAAGCCGTCCACTTCGGTCAGCTTGAGCACGTCGCGGGTGCCCGTGTGCACGGCGGTGCCGGAGACCGACACGGTCCGGCCGTCCGGCAGCGCACCGCGCACGGTGACCAGGTTCGGGTGGTCGATGGTCTCGGCGTGCGTGGTCAGCGCCACCGTGACGCCCCGGTCGGCGGCGAGCAGCGGGGCGTTGACGTAGCTCACCTGCTCCTCCACCACCGAGGTGAACAGGCCCTTGGTGGCGGCCAGCTTCAGCACCGAGACGTCGTTGGCGACGATCTCGCCGCGAACCTCGACGGTGACGCTGGCGGCGACCCCGCCGGCCACCGCGGTGAAGACCTTGCCCAGCTTCTCGGCCAGCGGCAGCAGCGGCCGGACGTCCTCGGCGACGACGCCGCCGGCCTGCACGTTCACCGCGTCGGGCACGAACTCGCCCTGGAGGGCGAGTTTGACGCTGCGGGCCACCGCGAGGCCCGCCTTGTCCTGGGCCTCGGCGGTGGAGGCGCCCAGGTGCGGTGTGGCCACCACGTTGTCGAAGGCGAACAGCGGCGAGGCGGTGCAGGGCTCCTTCGAGTACACGTCGATGCCGGCGCCGCCGACCCGGCCCTCGGCGATCGCGTCGGCCAGCGCCTGCTCGTCGATCAGGCCGCCCCGGGCCGCGTTGACGATCCGGACGCCGGGCTTGACCAGCGTGAGTTCCTTCTCGCCGATCAGACCGACCGTCTCCGGGGTCTTCGGCAGGTGGATCGAGATGAAGTCGCTCTCCCGGAGCAGCTCCTCCAGCCCGACCAGGCGTACGCCGAGTTGCGCCGCCCGGGCCGGCTGCACGTACGGGTCGTACGCGATCAGCCGGGTGCCGAAGGCCGCGATGCGCTGCGCGAAGAGCACCCCGATCCGGCCGAGCCCGACCACCCCGACGGTCTTGCCCTGGATCTCCACACCGGTGTACCTGGACCGCTTCCACTCCCCCGCCTTCAGCGCGGCGCTGGCGCTCGCGGTGTTCCGGGCGACGGCCAGCAGCAGCGCGACCGCCTGCTCGGCGGCGGAGACGATGTTGGATGTCGGGGCGTTGACCACCATCACGCCCCGGGCGGTGGCGGCCGACACCTCGACGTTGTCCAGTCCGACGCCGGCCCGGGCCACCACCTTGAGCCGGGGTGCGGCGGCGATCGCCTCGGCGTCGATCTGGGTGGCGCTGCGTACGATGACCGCGTCGGCCTCGGCGAGCGCGGCCAGCAGAGCGGGGCGGTCGGTGCCGTCCACGTGGCGTACGTCGAAGTCGTGCGCGAGCACGTCGATTGCGGCGGGAGCGAGCTCTTCAGCGATCAGTACGACGGGAGTCATTGGTCCTCGTATATGTCGTCCGGGCGAGGTCTGCGGCCACGTGGGCGCCGCACTGCGTCCCGCGCTTCCGCCATTCGGTCGTCCCTGCGGTGCGGACGCACCTATCTGCCGATCGTAGGCGTCCTGCTGCGCAGGGTGCGGCGCCGAACCGCGTGAGTGCCCTCACAGGGCGTACACCGGCCCGTCGCCGAGTCCGGTCGGGACGGCACGCCGACGGCGCACCGACGGTTCAGGCCGAGGTGTAGACCTCGGGTTCGGGCAGCGCGGGGCGGGGCTGGAACTGGGTGACCAGTGACCGGGCACCGAGCTGGCGGAAGGTCCCGGCCTCGGTCTCCAGTACGCCGCGCAGCAGGTCCAGGTCGAGCGAGCCGACCGGCGGGTAGATCCGCTCCCGGGGTGGCTCCTCACCGGGCGCGAGCGCCTGCTGGGCCACCATGAACTCGAGGATCGCCTGGCGGACCGGGGGCAGCGCGACCGGCGAGTGGTAGAGCACGTTCAGCGCCTGCATCCGCATGCCCTGCACGTGGTCCTCGCCCTTGTTGTCGTGGAAGTGCGGGTTGCGGGTCTCGATCTGGAGTACCGGAACGGAGCTGGCCATCACCTCGGGGTGCGCGGTGTCGAGCAGGCCGCCGAACTGCTCGAACAACTCCACGAACTCGAACGGTTCCACCGCGAAGCCGCCCGCCAGCCGCATTCGCAGCCCGAGGTCGAGGCTGATCGCGTGCTCGCCCGCGTTTCCGGTGGCGATCACCTCGGTGCCGAACCCGGAATACTCGGCCACCAGCCGGTTCAGGAACTCGTTGGTGATCTCGGAACTCCGGCCGCGCCGGCTGAAGAAGAGCCGCCCGTCGCGCAGTTTCGGCTTCGAGTGCCAGGAGATCCGGACCATCGCGTACGGATTGGCCGCCAGGTGCAGGCCGGCGGCGTACACCTTGACGTACTCGTGCACGGCACCCGGGACGTAGTTGTCCGCGTCGATGTAACCAAGGTACTTCCGTCCGGTCAGCGCGGCGACCGCCATGCCAATCAGCATCGCCTCGCCCTTGCCGGGCCGGACCAGCCCGTCGTCGGCGATCAGCTCGGGCATGCCGGCGGCCTTGAAGGCGGCGGCCAGTCCCGGATCCTGCTGGTGCACCATGACCGCCGGCCGCTCGGTCGCCCGGCAGTACTGCTCCAGGGTCTGCGCTTCCATGTCGTAGCGATCGACCGGCGCTCGGGCGCTGTTCGAGACCAGCACGATGAGGCAGTCATGAGGAATCCCCGAGAGCACGCCTTCGATTACTCTGCGTGTCTCATTCATGCAGGGAATGACGATGACCATCTGCCGCTCGATCGCGCGCATCGCCGCCTGCGAGACGATCCCCTCGCCGGTGGTTCCCGTGGCGTCTCCCGAGTCCAGCTGTATGACACGCTGGAGTTCGTGGATACGGACGGCGCCGAAACGCTCGGTGCGGTGCGATTGCTCCAGACGCATGCGGCGACAGTACCCGAGCGGAAGCATTAACCGCGCGTAACCGCCACCCATTTCCTGGCGACAACTGTCGGCTGGCCATTGGGTGTCGAATGGCAATGAGCCGGCAACTCACCGGAGAAGATCGATAACGACATTGCTCTCCAGTCCGGCACGGCCGCTGTCCCGGGCCGGCGGTCCACCGGCCCGGGACAGCACCGGATCAGGCGGTCTCGGTGATCGGCCGGTCGACCCAGCTCATCATGCCGCGCAGCTTCTTGCCGGTCTCCTCGATCGGGTGCGCCGCGCCCTCGGCCCGCCACTTCGTGAAGTTGGGCCGGCCCGCGTCGTCCTCGGCGATCCACTCCCGGGCGAACTCACCCGACTGGATCTCCGAGAGGATCTTCCGCATCTCGTCCTTGACCCGGGCGTCGACCACCCGGGGCCCCCGCGAGTAGTCGCCGTACTCTGCGGTGTCGGAGACGCTGTAGCGCATCCGGGCGATGCCGCCCTCGTACATCAGGTCGACGATCAGCTTCAGCTCGTGCAGGCACTCGAAGTACGCCACCTCGGGCGCGTACCCGGCCTCGGTGAGCACCTCGAAACCGGTCTGCACCAGTGCGGAGGCGCCGCCGCAGAGCACCGCCTGCTCACCGAAGAGGTCGGTCTCGGTCTCCTCCTTGAAGGTGGTGCGGATCGCACCGGCCCGGGTGCCGCCGATCGCCTTGGTGTAGGCCAGCGCGAGCGGGAAGGCGGTGCCGGTGGCGTCCTGCTCCACCGCGACCAGGCAGGGCACGCCCTTGCCGTCGACGTACTGCCGGCGGACCAGGTGACCCGGGCCCTTCGGGGCGACCATCGCCACGTCGACGTCGGCCGGCGGGGTGATGAAGCCGTACCGGATGTTGAGGCCGTGGCCGAAGAAGAGCGCCTTGCCCGCGCTCAGGTGCGGCGCGATGGCCTCGGCGTAGAGCGACCGCTGCGCGGTGTCCGGCGCCAAAACCATGATCACGTCGGCCTCGGCCGACGCCTCGGCCGGGGTGAGCACCCGTAGGCCCTGCTCCTGCGCCTTGGCCCGGCTCTTCGAACCCTCCGGCAGACCGATCACCACGTCGACGCCGGAGTCGCGCAGCGACAGCGCGTGGGCGTGGCCCTGGCTGCCGTACCCGAGCACCGCGACCTTCTTGCTCTGGATGAGCCCCAGGTCGGCGTCGTCGTCGTAGAACACCTCAGCGGTCATGACTTTCCTCTCCTGCGGCGCGACCCGGGCGGGTCCGCCGTTGCCAATCGTTATCGCGGGGTCCGCCGTGCTCAGGCGGCCCGCAGCGCCGAACCGGTGGTGATCGCCCGGGAGCCCCGCCCGATCGCCACCAGACCCGACTGCACCATTTCCTTGATTCCGAACGGTTCGAGATCGCGCAGCAGCGCGTCCAGCTTGTCAGCGGTGCCGGTCGCCTCGATCGTGAGGGTGTCCGGCGCGACGTCCACCACCCGGGCCCGGAACAGGTTCACCGTCTCCAGCACCTGGGCCCGCTGCGAGCGGTCGGCCCGGACCTTGACCAGCACCAGCTGTCGGGCCACCGAGACGGCCGGGTCAAGCTCAACGATCTTGAGTACGTTGACCAGCTTGTTGAGCTGCTTGGTGACCTGCTCCAGCGGCGAGGTCTCGGCATTGACCACGATGGTGATCCGGGAGACGTCCGGGTTCTCCGTCTCACCGACCGCCAGCGAATCGATGTTGAAGCCCCGGCGGGAGAAGAGCCCACTCACCCGGGCCAGGACACCGGGCTTGTTCTCCACCAGCACGGAGAGCGTGTGCTTGGTCATCTTTCGGGCCTCACAGCTCGTCGTCGTCGAATGCGGGGCGGACCCCACGGGCGAACATGATCTCGTCGTTGCTGGTGCCGGCGGCCACCATCGGCCACACCATCGCGTCCTTGCCGACCACGAAGTCGACCACCACCGGTGCGTCGTTGATCTCCATCGCGGCCTTGATGGTCTTGTCCACGTCGGCCCTGCTCTCGCAGCGCAGCCCGACGCAGCCCAGCGCCTCGGCCAGCTTGACGAAGTCCGGGATGCGGTGCTTGTGGGTGCCCAGCTCGGTGTTGGAGTAGCGCTCGCCGTAGAAGAGCGTCTGCCACTGCCGGACCATCCCCAGGTTGCCGTTGTTGATCACGGCGATCTTGACCGGGATCCCCTCCAGGGCGCAGGTCGCCAGCTCCTGGTTGGTCATCTGGAAGCAACCGTCGCCGTCGATGCCCCAGACGGTGGTGTCCGGCCTGCCGACCTTGGCGCCCATCGCCGCCGGCACCGCGTAGCCCATCGTGCCCAGGCCGCCGGAGTTGAGCCAGGTGTGCGGCTTCTCGTACGAGACGAACTGGGCCGCCCACATCTGGTGCTGGCCGACCCCGGCCACGTAGATCGCCTCCGGGCCGGCGATCGCACCCAGCCGCTCGATCACGTACTGCGGGGCGAGGGTGCCGTCGGTCGGCTCGTCGTAGCCGAGCGGGTAGCGGTCGCGCAGGTCGTCCAGCTGTGCCCACCACTCGGTCCGGTCGACCTGCGCGGTCTGGCCGGCGGTGGCGGCCCGGACCGCCTCGATCAGCTCGTCGATGACGTACCTGGCGTCGCCGACGATCGGCACGTCGGCGGCGCGGTTCTTGCCGATCTCCGCCGGGTCGATGTCGGCGTGCACGATCGCCGCCCCCGGGGCGAACGAGTCCAGCTTGCCGGTCACCCGGTCGTCGAACCGGGCCCCCAGCGCCACGATCAGGTCCGACTTCTGCAGGCCGTAGACCGCGGCGACCGTACCGTGCATGCCCGGCATGCCCAGGTGCTGCGGGTGGGAGTCGGGGAAGGCGCCCCGGGCCATCAGCGTGGTCACCACCGGGATGCCGGTCAGCTCGGCCAGCTTGCGCAGCCCCTCGGTGGCGCCGGCCTTGAGCACCCCACCGCCGACGTAGAGCACCGGGCGGCGGACCGTGGTCATCAGCCGGGCCGCCTCCCGGATCTGCTTGCCGTGCGGGTGCAGGGTGGGCCGGTAACCCGGCAGGTCCAGGGCGGGCGGCCAGGAGAAGGTGGTCTGCGCCTGGAGGACGTCCTTGGGGATGTCGACCAGCACCGGACCGGGCCGACCGGAGGCGGCCAGGTGGAACGCCTCGGCCAGGATCCTCGGGATCTCCTCGGCGGTCTGGATCAGGTAGTTGTGCTTGGTGATCGGCAGGGTGATGCCCTGGATGTCCGCCTCCTGGAAGGCGTCCGTGCCGATCGCCGGCCGGGCCACCTGACCGGTGATCGCCACCATCGGCACCGAGTCCATGTACGCGTCCGCGATCGGCGTGACCAGGTTCGTCGCGCCCGGCCCGGAGGTGGCGATGCAGACCCCGACCCGGCCGGTGGCCTGCGCGTACCCGGTGGCGGCATGCCCGGCGCCCTGCTCGTGCCGGACCAGGATGTGCCGCACCGACGAGTCGTAGAGCGGGTCGTACGCCGGCAGGATCGCCCCGCCCGGGATGCCGAACGCGACCTCGACGCCGAGCGCCTCCAGCGACTTCACCAGCGAGCCGGCCCCGGAGACCTGGACCGGCGCCACCACCTGCCCGCCGCCGGCCCCGCGCACCGGCTCGGCGAGCGGGCCGGCCTGGTCGCCGACGGGCGGGCCGCCCGGGCGGAGTCGGCGGGGGAACTGGTCGGCGGGGTCGTTGCCCCCCTCGGCAGCGACGGAGCGGTGCCGCCGCGCGCTGTTGGCCAGGGTCTCAGGTGTGGGTCTTGTCATGGCTATTCAGGCCTTCGGCTCGGAGCAGTGATCTTTCGAGGTGTACGGGCGGTGCGGGGCCGGCCGCCTCGGCCGGGCGACCCTCGGGCGGGGGTCGATCCGCACGAACCGGCAAGGACCGGTACGCCCAACGAGGTGACCGCCCTGCCGACGAGGTACGTGGCCAATAAAAAGGGCCCTCGTGCTGATGCACGGGGCCTGCGCACTCTCGGAAACCGAGAGTGCGCTCAGATAAGTACTCGGAAGGACCTGGTCGCAGACATGTGGTTAAGCCTGACGCATCTCACGCGATGAGTCAACTGATCCCGCATTTTGGGCACGGCCGCTTGCCGGGTCCGCCGGCCCGTCGCTCGGCCTGCGCTGCCGGGGAGCGCTCCGGCTGTTCCCGGCCGTACGAGGGGTGGACTCGGCACCGTCGCCCTTCGGGCGGGACTCCCCCGCATTCCCCTCGGGCGGGCTGGCCGCCTCCAGCATCGCCTCCAGGTGCTCGGCCGGCACCC
The DNA here is from genome assembly GCF_040120695.1 of Plantactinospora sp. B6F1. NCBI lineage: Bacteria > Bacillati > Actinomycetota > Actinomycetes > Micromonosporales > Micromonosporaceae > Plantactinospora > Plantactinospora sp. B6F1. The sequence goes on from NZ_JBEEAC010000008.1 coordinate 136,764, forward strand.
CCCAGCCGAAGAGCTGGCCCTGCCCGAACCGGCAGCCCGCCTCGACCACGGCGGCGAGTTCGGTCGGGTTGGTCACCCCCTCGGCGATCACCTCCAGTCCGAGCTGGTGGCCGAGCCGCACCACCACGTCCACCATCGGGGCGAAGGCGCGGCCGTCCGGCGGCTGGACCGGCTCCGGGCCGGCGACCAGGCTGTGATCGATCTTGAGGATGTCGATCGGCAGCCGACGAAGCTGGCCAAGGGAGGAGTACCCGGCGCCGAAGTCGTCCAGCGCGATGCGTACCCCGGTCAGCCGCAGCGCCCGGAGCCGCCGGATCAGCTCGTCCAGGTCGGTCGCCACGGCGTGCTCGGTCACCTCCAGCACCAGCCGCTGCGGCGGCACCCGGTGCGCGCGCAGCGCCTCGGTGACCTGGACGACGTACTCCGGTGCGTGCAGTTCCCGGGGCGAGACGTTGACCGAGACCCAGACGTCGTGCCCGGCGGTGAGCCAGAGGGAGAGCTGGTGACAGGCCCGGTGCAGTACCCAGGCGCCGAGCTTGGCGATCATCCCGCACTCCTCGGCGAGCGGGATGAACTCGTCCGGGCCGACGTTGCCCAGCTCCGGATGGTGCCAGCGGAGCAGCGCCTCCGCGCCGACCGGCCGGACCGACGGGACCGCCGCCACCGGCTGGAACGCCAGGTGCAACTCGTCCCGCTCGATCGCGCCGCGCAGCTCGTGCTCCAGCGTGGTACGCCGGCGCAGCAGATTGTCGTAGGCCACGTCGTACCGCTCGACCCGGTTCTTGCCGCGCTGCTTGGCGTACCGCAGGGCCAGGTCGGCGTTGCGCAGCAGGGTCTCCACGTCGGCGGCGTCGGCGCTGTCGGCCACCCCGATGCTGACCGACAGGAAGACCGCCCCGGCATCGTGCGGGTACGCCGAGCCGACCACCCCGAGCAGTCGCTGCGCGATCCGCTGCGCCTCGGCGGGCCGGGCCCGCATCAGTACGGCGAACTCGTCACCGCCGAGCCGCGCCGCCAGGTCGCCGGGGCGCAGGTTGCTCCGCAGCCGCCGACCCACCTCGATCAGCACCGCGTCGCCGACGTCGTGCCCCCGCATGTCGTTGACGTTCTTGAAACCGTCCAGGTCGAGCCCGAGCAGCACCCAGGGCGTCTCCCGGTCGGCCTGCTGCTGCACCGCCCGGAGCAGCCCCCGGCGGTTGGCCAGTCCGGTCAGCGGATCGGTGTGCGCCAGTTCCCGGAAGTGCGCCTCCCGCTCGGCGAGCCGAGCCGCGTAGGCCCGTACGTCGGCCAGTGCGAGGTACTGCCGGGCGACCAGGCCGAACCCCTCGACGATGCCGGCCATCACCGCGAGGATCGTGAACTCGCCGCCGACCAGCCGGTGGTAGACGGCGGAGACGGCCATCGCCACCATCGGCAGTACCGCGTAGGTGCCGCGCCGGATGACGTCGCCGTCCCGCCCGCCGGCCAGCTCGGGCGCCCGGCCGGCCAGGGCGACCAGCAACAGGCCGACCGGCAGCAGCACCGATCCGACCAGTGCGACCGCCGGGCCGGCCTGGCAGATTCCGGCGGAGATGGCCAGCCCGGAACCGGTCACCAGGTTCACGCCGGCGCCGGCCAGCAGCAGCCCGCGCCGGGGCGTCCGGGCCCGGGCGCCGACGATGACGGTCAGCCCGACCGCCACCGCCGCGGTGACGGTGGCCACCAGGATGGCCAGGCAGCCGCTCGGGGTGAGGCCGCCGAGCACCCGGGTCGGCTCGGCGAGCAGCACCCAGCCGACGAACCAGAGCGCCGCCCCGATCACCAGCCCGTCCAGTACCAGCCGGAGCGCCGCACCGGGAGTCTCGGCGACGCCGGGCAGCCGGAGCAGACCGGCGCAGAGCAGCGTCCCGCTGCCCGCCATCCCGATGGCGATTCCGGTGGCCAGGGCGGTCCGCTGGGCCTGCTCGTGCTGCCAGTGCTCGGCCATGGTGACCAGCGCGTACAGCCCCAGGGCGGCGCTGGCCGCCGCGAGTGCGCCACCGACCGCGAGCAACCAGTGCCCGACCCGGCGTGCGCCGATGTGCCGGTACGCCGACCGCACCAGCATGACCGGCCCGCAACCGGAGGCGAGGCCGGTCGCCACGGCAAGCGCAGCCGGCACACCGGAGGTGAGTTGCACGGGTTCACTCTGCCGGATCGACCGCACTCCATGGGGGAGCCCGCGCCGGTTCCTCGATCAGAGGCACAGACCGCCCATTCGGGCATCGGGTGTGAGGAAGGGCCCCCGCTTATCGTCAGCGGGGCCCTTCCTCACCCGCGTCGCGTCCCGCTGGCTGGACGCGACGGACTGTGGGGGCGGCGGAACGCGGGCCCGGGTGCCACACTTGTCGGATGCCTGACCTGCGGTCGAAGACCTCCACACACGGCCGGACGATGGCCGGCGCCCGCGCGCTGTGGCGGGCCACCGGGATGACCGACGACGACTTCGGCAAGCCGATCGTCGCCATCGCGAACAGCTTCACCCAGTTCGTGCCCGGACACGTCCACCTGAAGGATCTCGGCGGCCTGGTCGCCGACGCGGTGGCCGAGGCGGGCGGCGTCGGCCGGGAGTTCAACACCATCGCGGTCGACGACGGGATCGCGATGGGGCACGGCGGGATGCTCTACTCGCTGCCCAGCCGCGAGCTGATCGCCGACGCGGTCGAATACATGGTCAACGCGCACTGCGCGGACGCCCTGGTCTGCATCTCCAACTGCGACAAGATCACCCCCGGCATGCTGCTCGCCGCGCTCCGGCTGAACGTCCCGACCGTCTTCGTCTCCGGCGGCCCGATGGAAGCCGGCAAGACGGTGGCGATCGAGGGGATCGTGCACGACAAGATCGACCTGATCGACGCCATGATCGCCTCCTCCAACGACGCGGTCAGCGACGACCAGCTCGGCGCGATCGAGCGCTCCGCCTGCCCGACCTGCGGCTCCTGCTCCGGCATGTTCACCGCCAACTCGATGAACTGCCTCACCGAGGCGATCGGCCTGGCCCTGCCCGGCAACGGGTCGGTGCTGGCCACCCACGCCGCCCGCAGGGCGCTCTTCGAGGAGGCCGGCCGGGTCGTCGTGGAGATCGCCAACCGCTGGTACACCGACGACGACGCCTCGGTGCTGCCCCGGTCGATCGCCTCCCGGGCCGCGTTCGAAAACGCCGTCGCCCTGGACGTGGCGATGGGCGGCTCCACCAACACAGTGCTGCACCTGCTGGCCGCGGCCCGCGAGGCAGAGCTGGACTTCGGCGTCGCGGAGATCGACGAGATCTCCCGCCGGGTGCCCTGCCTCGCCAAGGTCGCCCCGAACTCCCCCAAGTTCCACATGGAGGACGTGCACCGGGCCGGCGGCATCCCGGCGATCCTCGGCGAGCTGGACCGGGCCGGGCTGCTGCGCCGGGACGTGCACTCGGTGCACTCGACCGACCTGGACCGGTGGCTGGCCGACTGGGACATCCGGGGCGGCAAGGCCAGCCCGGAGGCGATCGAGCTGTTCCACGCCGCCCCCGGCGGGGTACGCACCACCGAGCCGTTCTCCACCACCAACCGCTGGTCCAAGCTGGACACCGACGCGGCCGAGGGCTGCATCCGGGACCGGGAGCACGCCTACACCGCCGACGGCGGACTGGCCATCCTGCACGGCAACCTGGCCCCGGACGGCGCGGTGGTGAAGACCGCGGGCGTGCCGGCCGAGTGCCTCACCTTCCGGGGCCCGGCCAAGGTCTACGAGTCCCAGGAGGCCGCGGTCGAGGCGATCCTCGGCAAGCAGATCGTCGCCGGTGACGTGGTGGTGATCCGCTACGAGGGCCCGAAGGGCGGGCCGGGAATGCAGGAGATGCTCTACCCCACCTCGTTCCTGAAGGGACGCGGCCTCGGCCGGGAGTGTGCGCTGATCACCGACGGCCGGTTCTCCGGCGGCACCTCCGGGCTCTCCATCGGGCACGTCTCCCCGGAGGCGGCCGGCGGCGGACTGATCGCGCTGGTCGAACCCGGCGACGAGATCGTCATCGACATTCCGAACCGGAGCATCGAGCTGGCGGTACCGCCGGAGGTGCTCCAGGCGCGGCGGATCGCCCAGGAGAAGCGGGATCGGCCGTACACGCCGGTGGACCGGGACCGGCAGGTCTCCGCCGCGCTGCGCGCGTACGCCTCGATGGCGACCTCGGCCAGCGACGGTGCCTACCGGCGCGTCCCGGAGTGAGCCCGACGGCGGGCGCGGACCACCCCGGACGGGTGAGCCGCGCTCGCCGCTCCGTCAGGCCTGGCGGGCCCGCAGGGTGTTCACCATCGCCACCGCGGTCGGCACGTCCCGGCAGGTGACCAGCCGGCGGGTGCCGTCGGTCAGCCGGAGCGCCAGCGCGGGGCCGGGCATCAGCGGTACCTCACGGGCGGCGGAACCACGCAGCACGGAGCGAAGCAGCCAGTCCTCCACCGCCAGGTGGTCCGCCTCGGCGACGGCGATCGCGGCGATCGGCACCCGCCGTCGCAGCGGGCCGACCGCCACCCGGACCGCTTCGCCGTCGATGACCAGCCGGTAGCGGGTGAACGGCAGCATCGCCAGGGCCGACACCATCGGTGCGGCACCGGCCCAGCCCACGACGCCGACCAGGGGCACCAGCACGGCGACCATCAGCACCCCGGTCAGGGCCAGCGCCCCGGTCGTCCAGATCACCGGACGCAGCGCCCGGAACTCCCACCAGAGCAGCCGCTCGTCGGTACCCGCCGCCAGCGCCGGCCCGGCGGCCACGTCCCGAACGGCGGCCTGGTTCGGGACGGCGGCCTGGTTCGGGACGGCTTGTTGGGCCGCCGCCCGGGTCAGGGCCGGGGACCCGGCGCCGGGTGACGCCGGGGGCGCCGCCCCGGCCAACAGGTACGCCAGCAGCCCAGCGACCGCCGCAGCCAACATCGGCAGCGCCATCAGCGCGGCGAAGTAGCCCCAGGAGAGGCGTACGTCGGCGGCGGTCGGCGCGTCCAGTGCGGCGGCCAACGTCATCAGCAGCACCGTGCCGGCCGCCGCCGCGGTGCCGTTCACCGCGACCTGGGCGCCGAGCCGCAGCCAGTGCCGCGCGGTGCCGGAGATCCGGCGGGTCAACGCGAAGACCAGCAGCCCAGCCGCCCAGACGGTGAGCGCGGCGCCGAGCAGCACGGCGGCGAGGGTGTCGACCGCGATGGTGTCGACCATCGGCCGGTCACCGACGCCGCCGGAATTGGGCAGGCTCTCCGGTAGGCGGCTTCGCCAGGTCAGGGTCACCGCCACCGCACCGCCGATCAGGGCAGCCGGCAGCAGACCGCTGCCGACCGTCCACCGGACGTTCCTCATACGCTCACCTCTTTCGAATACTGCTGCCGCAGCAGAGCGACCGCCTCGTCGAAGCCGACGCCGGCGCGGCGGGCAGCTGTCACCAACTCCCGTACCGACTCGATAACCCGGGCGCGTTCGTGCGGGATCTCCCCGGTCACCACCGCACCCCGGCCCCGGCGCAGCTCGATGAGCCCCTCCTCGCGCAGCGCCGCGTACGCCCGGAGCACGGTGTGCATGTTCACGTCGAGCGTGTCGGCCAGCTCCCGTGCGGCCGGCAGCCGGTCTCCCCGGCCGATCGCTCCGTCGGCCAGTGCCCGGCGCACGCTGCCGGCGATCTGCTCGGCCAGCGGCACGCCGCTGCCCGGTGACACCCGAAACAACATGTTCGTATTCTACTAGAACAAGGGGCACTATCCGCAAGCCCGCAGCGGATCCGCCCAGCCGATTCGCGACCGACCCGTCGGTGGCGGACCGGAGGTCGGTGGCGGACCGGAGGTCGGTGGCGGACCGGAGGGCAGCCGTGGCTCAGCGGGAGAGGTACGCCGTGATCAGTTCGGCCAGCTGGCGCGGGCGTTCGGCCACCATGGCGTGGCTGGCGCCTTTCAGCGGGAGCACTGTCAGGCAGGGGTTGTCCCGGACGGCCGCCAGTCGCTCCAGGACCCGACGCCGGTGCGCGACGTACAGGTCATGGAAGGGGCGCTGTTCGGGCATGTCCACTGTGGCCAGTACGAGCAGCAGCGGGCAACGGACGGCACGGTAGGCCGGTACGAGGTCCAGCGACTGCATGGCGAGCCGCAGTTCCTCGGTCAGCTCCGGATCGGGGCGCAGCCGGCTCGCCCCGTCGTCCGCCGGCACCAGGTTGCGCCGGAACGCCTCGACCCAGACCTCCTCGGCGGCGCCGTACTGCCGGGCCATGGCCCGCTGCCCCTCGATCGCCGCCGCGACCTGCTCCGCGGTGAGCGGCCGGGCCAGCGCGGCGGACATCCCGGCGAAGACCTCGCGGAGCCGGGCGAGTTCGGCCGCCGCCCGGTCCGGCGCCAGGCCGGCGAGGTCCTCCGGCCGGCTCGGGGTGGGGTTGCCGTCCAGGCTGACCGCGCCGGGACAGTCCGGGTGGCGGGCCGCCCAGAGGCTGGCGAGCATGCCGCCCAGCGACATGCCGGCCACCGCCGGGCGGGTCAGCTCCAACTCGTCGACGACGGCATCGAGGTCGTCGAGGACCTCGTCCCACTTCCAGGGGCCGTCGCCGGAGCGGCCGTGCCCGCGCAGGTCCACCGTGACCACCCGGTACGCCGGGCGCAACAACTCGGCCAGCCCGGTCATGGTGACCAGGTTGCCGCCCGCGCCGTGCAGCAGCAGCATGGGTGCGCCAGCGCCGCCGAGGTCCCGGGCGACGATCGGTACCGAGCCGGATCCGATGGTTGTCTCGCAGTTGCGGGGTGTGTCAGGCACGGCGGGGCCGTCCTTCCTCCAGTAGCCGGTCGCGAACGGAGGAGGGCAGCACGCCGCCTTCCGGGTGACGGGCCAGCTTGCCCCGGTTGACCAGGTCGTGGACGCCCTGCCGGGTGATCCCGAGCATCGCCCCGGCCACCGCGTACGTCACCGATTCGGCGGTGGGGTGCCCGACCCGACGCGCCACGACCTGGCCCAGCGGGCTGCGCCACCAGTCGAGCGGAGGCGCGAACGGGCCGTCGCTGGGATAGAGCGTCGAGACGACCCGGATGACGATCCCGATCGCCTCCCGGTCGTCCCCGTTGACCATCCGGTGCGCCCAGGCCACGGCCCGGGCGCGGACCGCGGCGCGGAGCGCCTCCACCACGTCGTCGCCGTCGAGCAGGATCTCCAGCGGGTCGAGCAGCCGGACGTCCATCGTCCGGATGAGTTGCTCGACCAACTCGCCATGGCTGGGCGGCATCTGACCTCCTCCTACTTGACGGTCATCGTCAAGTACTTGACGAAGTCTGTCAAGTTCGCAATCGACGCGGGCCGCCTCCCGATCCGGGAGGCGGCCCGTGGCTCTCGCTTCGACTCAGCCGATGAAGCCCTGCTCCGTCATCCAGTCCGCGACGACCTGTCCCACCGGCTCGCCCTTGACGTCGACACGCTCGTTGAGCTGCCGAATGGTCTCGTCGTCCAGCTTGGCGGTGATCGGGTCGAGCAACGTCACCAGCGACGGGAACTTCGCGGCGATCTCCCCGTTGATGGTCAGCGCGGGGTTGTAGATCGGGAAGAAGTTGAGGTCGTCCTCCAGCGGCACCAGGTTGAGGTTGCTGATCCGCCCGTCCGTGGTGAACACCTCGCCGAAGTTGCACGAGGTGCCCTTCTGGGTCTCGGTGTAGACCACCCCGGTGTCCACGGTCTTGATGTTGCCGGCCGGTACCTCCATGCCGTACTTCTTGGTCATCCCCGGCCAGCCGTCGTTGCGGCCGACGAACTCGCTCTCCAGGCAGAACGTAGCGTCCGCCGGGTGGCTCCTGATGAACGCGGCCAGGTCGGACAGCGTCTTGAGGTTCCACTCGGTGGCCTTCGCCTCGCGTACCGCGATGGCGTAGGTGTTGTTGGCCGGCGCGGTCTTCGCCCAGACGACGTTGTTCTTCTCCTTGTCCTCCTTGACCACCGCTTCGTACTGCTGCGCGGCGTCCGGGATCGGATCCGTGTGGTTGAGGTACGTGATCCAGGATGTGCCGGTGTACTCCCAGTAGACGTGCACCTCACCCGCGAGTAGGGCCTTGCGGACGTTCACCGAGCCCTTGATGTTCGTCCGGTCCGTCACGGTCGCGCCGGCGGCCTTGAGCGCCGCCATGGTGATGTGGCCGAAGACGATGTTCTCGGTGAAGTCCTTCGACCCCACCACGATGGTCTGCCCGACCAGCGACTCGTCCCGCTTGATCGACCCCTCCCCCACGGCTACGTCCGCGCCGGAGTCCTCCGTGGTCACCGAGCATCCGGTCAGGGCCAGGCCAATGATCACGGTGCCCGCCACCAGGCGGGCCATCAACTGTCGGGTACGCATAACTAACCTCCTTGGCGCCGCAGCACCGGTAGGTGAAGAAACGGAAGGGAACGGAGTCGACCGACTGGGTGGATCAGTCGAGCCCGCGAGGACGCAGCAGGTCGGAGACGACTCCACCGAGCCAGTCCAGGGTCAGCGCGAGTACGGCGGTGAGCACGGCGCCGGTCACCAGCACGGAATCACGCTGGAGCTTGATCCCGGTGACGATCAGCCCACCGAGCCCGCCGGCGTTGATGAACGTCGCCATCGTGGCGACTCCCACCGCCAGCACGAGCGCGGTCCGTACGCCCGCGAGGATGACCGGCACGGCCAACGGCAGCTCGACCCGGACCAGGACGGCGAGCGGCGACATGCCGATGCCCCGTCCCGCCTCGATCAGGTGCCGGTCGACCTGGTTGATTCCGACGATCGTGTTGTGCAGCACCGGCAGTACCGCGTAGGCGACCAGCCCGATCAGCGCGGTCGTGGCGCCGATGCCCAGCCAGATGCTGAGCAGCACCAGCAGTCCGATCGCCGGAGTCGCCTGGCCGATGTTGGCCAGCGCGGTGGCGACCGGGGCCAGCCAGCTCAGCGCGGGCCGGGTCAGCAGGACGCCGGCGCCCACCGCGATGACGACGACGAACAGCGTGGTCAACGCCGTCAGCGACACGTGCTGACCGGTCACCCGGATCAGGTATTCAGCGTTGAGCGAGCGTCGCTCGATGTCGTCGAGGTTGCGGGAGCCCAGCCACAGATAGGTGCCGAGCAACGCCGAAACCAGCACGACCGGCATGACCCAGTGCCGACGCAGCATGCCCCGCCAACGCGACGGCGGGGCCGACAGGTCCGGCTCCGCGACGACCGTCGCTGTCACCGCTGCTCTCCGGTTTCCGTCGCAGTTCGCGGACCGGGCACGGTCGCGATGCGCCACGGCGGCGGTTCGGCGGCACCTCGGTCGCGCCCGCGCTCCACCGCGCGCATCTCGCCGATGGCCCGCATCAGTTGGTCGATGCTCAACACCCCGCGGTAACGGCCGGCGTCGTCGACCACCACCACGGCGCCGCAGCTGGAGGCGAGCATCGCGTCGAGCGCGTCGTGCAGCGTGGCGCGCGGCTCGACGGTGGTGACCGGAAGACCCACCCCGTCGAGGTCGTTCTGTGCCGGCTCCAGGTCACGTGGCCCCACCCAGCGCACCGGCCGGCGCTCACTGTCGACCGTGAGCAGGGCCCATTCGCCGGTCTCCGCCAGGCGACGCAGCACGGACGGGGGCGACTCGTCGAGCTGGCACAACTGGGCCTCGTCCCAGTCGACCGCGTCGACGCGGCGCAAATTGAGCTGCTTGAGTGAGGCGCCGGCGCCGATGAACCGGGCAACGTCCTGATCCGCCGGGCTGGCCAACAGTCTCTCCGGAGTGTCGAACTGCCGGATGACCGACCGATCGCCGAGCACCGCGATCCGGGTACCCATCTTGACCGCCTCGTCGAAGTCGTGCGTGACGAACACGATCGTCTTGCGCAGTCGCTCCTGAAGCCGGAGGAACTCGTTCTGGAGCCGGTCGCGGGTCAGCGGATCGGTCGCGCCGAAGGGCTCGTCCATCAGCATCACCGGAGGGTCGGCGGCCAGGGCGCGGGCGACTCCGATCCGCTGCTGCTGCCCGCCGGAGAGCTGGCGTGGCAACCGGTGCCGGAACTCGCCCGGCTCCAACCCGACCAGGTGCAGCAACTCGTCCACCCGCTCCTCGACGCGACTCCGGCTCCAGCCGAGCATCTTCGGCACCAGCCCGACGTTGGTCGCCACGCTCATGTGCGGGAAGAGGCCCACCTGCTGGATGACGTAACCAATCTGGCGTCGCAGCTCGGTCGGGTTCAGCGCGGTCACGTCGGCCCCGTCGAGCAGGATCTGGCCGCTGGTCGGTTCGATCAGCCGGTTGATCATTTTCATCGTGGTGGTCTTGCCGCAACCGGAGGGGCCCACCAGCACGACGATCTCGCCGCGACGGATGGTCATCGACACGTCCTCCACGGCCGGGGCCTGCTGCGTCCGGTAGGACTTGCTGACGTGGCGCAGCTCGATCATCACGTCGTCGGTCATCGGAGCACTCCCGCTTCCGTCGTTGTGGTGACCGGGATCGGGGCGCCGGCCACCGGCGTGGTCTGAGCACCGGCCGGCAGATCCGCCCGACTCACCCCGGCCAGCCGGGTACCGCCGGATCGGGCCCGGCGTCCGGGCTGGGTGAACACGCCGAGCAGCCAGAGACAGAGATCGACGAGGAGGGCGAGGGCGATCACCCCCACGGTGCCGACAAGAGTCTGGTTCAGCGAGTTGACCCCACCCAGGTTGGCCAGGCCCGAGAAGATCTGGTTGCCGAGCCCCGGCCCGCCGACGTATGCGGCGATAGCGGCGATACCCATCGTCATCTGGGTGGAGATCCGGATCCCGGCCAGGATGACCGGCCAGGCCAGCGGCATCTCGACCGTGGCCAGTGCCCGGATCCGGCTCATCCCGATGCCCCGGGCCGCCTCGGTGAGGGCGGGGTCGACCTCGGTGAGCCCGACCACCGTGTTACGGATAATCGGCAACAACGCGTACATGCTCAGGGCTGCGAAGGCGGGGAGGTAGCCCAGCCCCAGCGGGGTGATCAGGAGTCCGAGCAACGCGAACGACGGCACAGTCAGGATCGCGGCGGCGACCGCGACCGCGATCGCCCGGGCCCGCGGATGGCGGTAGGTGGCGACACCGATCAGAACTCCGAGGACCGTCGCCAGCGCCACCGACATCAGCACGATGCTGGCGTGCTCCACGGTCTGGGCGATCAGCAGTTCACGACGGCTTTCCAGGTACTCCAGGAAGGTCACGTATCACTACTCCCAGCGGGTTGGTCGGAGCGGCACTCGGTCCGGGACCGGCGTACAGCCCGCCGTGGACGGAGCCCTCCTCTCGCGCAGATACCTGCATAGCTGCAATCATTGTAAGGTGGCACAGTACGCTAGCGGTCCTCGCGGCTCTCGCCTGGCCTCGACGGGGACTGGCCTGGCCTCGGCAGGAACTACCGGTGCGGCGAGGACTACCGGGGCATCGGGCGAGGCGTCGGGCGACCTTCCCGACCGGCGTCCCGGGGAGGTCCGGCGGGACGACGGCGACACGGCGCCACCCGGGCCGGACGAGGTGGACCTTGCCTATCGGCCGGATCTGCCGGCATCGTCCGCCGTCATCCGGGACGAACTCGTGGCGGCCCTGGCGGCGCTGAGTCGGGTGCTGGTCGGGCTCACCGCACGCAGCCTCGGCTCGCTCGACATCGACCTCACGCTGCCCCAGTACCGGACGGTCGTGGTGCTCGCCACCCACGGACCGCAGCGCACGATCGACCTGGCGCGGGCGCTGGGTGTGCATCCATCCACGGTCACCCGGCTCTGCGACCGGCTGATCCATCGCGGTCTGATCCATCGCGAGCACCGGCCACCCGACCGGCGGGTGGCCTGGCTGATCCTCACCGCCGAGGGCAGGGAGGTGGTCGAGCGGATCATCCAGCGCCGGACGGCGGCACTCGCGAAGCTCGTCGAGAGCGCCCCCCTCGACGGGGCCGAACAGGTGGTCCGGCTGCTTTCCGCCCTGGTCACCGCCTCCGGCGAGCAACCCGAACGGCAGTGGCGATCCGTCGGCCACACCTGACCCACGGCCGTCGGGGTGCCGCTCGATTCCGGACGGCGCACCCCGTCCGGACCGTCGGCGGCACGTTCGCCACCGTCCCCGGGACCAGCTGGTCCGGGACTGGAGCCGGTCCCGGACCGGATAGTGAACCTTTTTCAACCTCCCCTTGCGGTCCGTCGGAGCGCAAGGCAGGACGCGGTGTGTGAGCGCCGCGCGGTTCAGGTTGAAAAAGGTTCAGTGGTCACGCCGTTCTAGCGCCCTGGACGCCGTTGCCGGTCAGTAGCCGGGGAAGACCCGGCGCAGGTCGTCCAGGTCGAGCGCACCGGTCACGGCCAGCGTGTCCGGCGTGTGCTCCGGCGCCAGCCGGCCGGCGGCCAGCCGCAGGAACGCCTCGGCCGGTCCGCTGATCTCACCGGCCGGCTGCTCCGGCAGCTCCACCAACTCGACCCGGTCCGTCAGCCGCAGCCCCAGGGACCGGTCCGGGTCGGTCAGCCGCAGCGCCAGCTCCACTGGCCCGGCACCGACCGCCTCCGGCCGGCCGATCCAGCCGAGCAGGCCGTCGAGCCGGTCGAGCAGCAGCGGCACCGCCTCCGGGGCAACCGTCGCGTACCGGTTGAAGGCGACCTCCACGTCCCACTGGTGCAGTGCGAACTCGCTGAGCCGCATCCCGGCCGCGGTCGTCAGGTCGACCGGCTCGGGCAGGAAACCGAGGTCCATCCGTACCCGGGACCGGGTGGCCGCGTCCAGCGACTCGTACCGCTCGACCAGCCGCCGGTTGGCCTTCAGAAAGCCCTCGGCGTGCGCGATCGGAGTCATCGCGTCCCACCGGGCCCAGACCTGCTTGTTGAAGTCCGCCTCCAGCGCGGGACGCTCACCCAGCGCCACGTCGAGGGTGGCCTCGTTGATCTCGGCGCCGCTGCCGAGGTGGCTGAGCACCTGCGACACCTGCCACTCGCTGGCCCCGGACGGCCGGCTCAGGTCGGTCGGGCCGAGGTCGCGGACCAGCGCCGCGAGTTCGTCGTGGCCCGAACGGAGCGCGGCGATGGTCGTGTCGGCGGTAGTGGCCATGTCTTCCTGTCTCCCGGTCGTACGTCGCCGACTCCGGATCGGCCGGCGCGGCACCTGCCCATCATGCCCGCCGGGTCCGACCGGGCGCCGACCCTCCGACCACCGAATCCACTCTGCGGACGGCCCGGGTCGGACCGTTGGTCCACGGTCGATAGGTGGTCGTCGGGTGGCGGCGGCGGGTGGGTCAGCCGATGCACTCCTTGTCGATCCTCGTGCCCACCTGCACGAACTCGTTCTGGAGAAAACTTCACCGGGGACGGCCCGACGGCCTGCTCCGCCGGAACTCACGCTCCGGCAGAGCAAGCCGCCGCATTCGAGTACGTCGGTCAGACCCTGAAATCGATCCTGGCCTGGGGAATGTCGGACCCTCCGATATTGGAGGTATTCAGCACCATCCAGGATTGGGTGCCGGAGGGGTTGTTGACATACTTCGAGATGTAGCAGGTACTGGTTTGGTAGCAGAACTTGGATGTGATGCCACCCTGGGGCGACGAGGTCAGGTAGACAGCTGCACTCGTCGTGGACGTGCACTCGAGGGAGGCACTGAGGAGAAGCCGAGATCCCACCGTGGTGGCATCCACGTAGTTGCGGCACTGGAAGGTCTTGCCGGAGCCGAAGTGCGTCTTCCAGGGACCCCATGCCTGCCAGCCCTGCTCTGCCTGCGCCGGAGCGGCAAACGCCACCATGGACGCCGCGACGAGGGCGAACGTCGCTAACGCCATTCGGAGTAGTCTCATGTGAACCCGTCCTCTCACCGTACGGCTCGGATCGTGCTCGTTCGTTGCCGAGCCTGCCGCAACCATCCAGTCCCCACAAGACAATCTCTGTTCGGATCAGTTCGCGTCTTTTCCTTCTAGCCAGTATTCGTCCGGACGACGTGTTCACAGAGCCGACAACGGCATGACGGAGGATACGTTTCTTCGAACAGTTCCGAACAGCCCCGAACAGCGACGGTCCGAGTCGCGCCCACGACGGCGTGGCTGCTGCCACGTCCGTCACGGACGCTCCCTACGGCGATCGGCCCGCTCGGTCAGGCCCGGTCGCCTGTCTCCGTCCGGAAAGTGCGGAAACCCCGGCGGTGATAGTTGGGCAGGGCGCGCGGATGGTCCATCGACGACGTGTGCAGCCAGAGCCGCCGTACCGTGGGAGTCAGGTCCCAGGCCCGCTGGATCCCGAGGGTCAACGCGTACCCGCCGAGGCGTCTGCCGACGAACTCCGGTACCAGCCCGAAGGTCTCGATCTCCACCTCGTCGCCGGGGTGCAGGTCGTAGGCGACCAGGCCCACGGGCTCGCCCTCGAACGACAGCAGCCAGAACATCCGGTCCGGATACCGGGCGAACCAGGCAGCCCAGTCCGCCTCCGTCCGGCTGGCGCACCTCCAGCCGTAGGGGGTGCCGATCCTGACCTGCAGCTCGATGACCAACGGCGAGTCGCGGTGCAGGGGTTCCAACGTCAGGCCGGGCACCGGATCGGCCGGGTCGAGCTGCTCACGGGCAGTCATCTCCAGGTACGTCACGATCTCTTCCACTGGTCGAAGAGTACGTATCGTCGGACCCTGCTCCCGGTGGAGCCGGCCATGTCGTCTCGTCTGCCGGGGAACGAGTCCGTAGCGGGCGCGCCGCGAGGCGCGCCCCCCCACCACGGTCGCCTGCGGGGTCCGGCCCCGCCGCTGGCACCGGCCGGTGTAGTACGGACCCGGGCCGCACGGCAACGGGGGCGGCCGTGCGGCCCGGGTAGCAGTAGCGGTGGCGGTGGCGGTGACGGGTCAGACTCCCAGGGCGCGGAGTTGGGGCAGGGCGGACTTGGCGACGGGACGGCTGGTGCCGTTGGTGGCCCGGTCCTCGGCCTGGGTGCGGTTGGGTTCGCGCAGGTCGCCGACGACCACGTTGGAGCTGCCCACATGACCGTTGTAGGCGGTGCACTCCCACCACTTCTCGACCGGGTAACCGGGATCGCGGGTCCGCCTCTTCACGCAGTCGGTCGGGGTGAGCTTGGCGACGACCGCTTCGTAGCTGCGGATCTGGTCCTGGATGACGAGGTTGATGCCGTTGGTCAGGCCGGCCCTGGCCCGGGCGGCGACCACGATCGCGAACAGCGACGGCAACACGTGGCCGATGTTGTCCACCGCCGCCGGGGTGGTGACCGTGCTGACGTACGAGGTCGCCAGGGCGGCGCAGCCGGTGGCGTTCTGGGCCCACAGCTGCCGGACGGTGTTGCCCATGTTGTCGATGTCGCTGAACTCGATCGTGTGCTGGCGGGCGCAGGCCTGCACGTCGGCGGCGGCGATCAGGTCGGTGTGGGCGATGATGTCGCGCTCCGTCTGCTCCACGGCGGCGATGATCTGGTCGACGGCCGCCTGCAGCGACGGCGCGTCGGAGCTGCCGCCGGAGAGCAGATGCCCGGCGACCGCCACCACGAGGCTGGTCCAGTCGAAGAACATCACCTGCATGTCACCGGTACGCGGCGCGGCCTGAGCCGGTGTGGCGACCGGTGCCACCGCGACGGCCACCGCCACACCGGCGGCGATCACGCAGTTGCGTAGTCTTCTGCTCACGACGGTCTCCTAACGTTCCATCCTGGCGAGGGTCTGCTTGGCTGCCAGCCAGGCGGAGTCCTTGGCGGCCTCGTTCTTGAGGGCTTCCCTGTTGGGCGGTCCCTTGACCAGGACACCGCCAGTGACGATCTCGTACCCGACGGCCTCGTTGCCGTTCGCCGCCTCGCAGGTGTGGATGAAGGTCATGTCCCGAGGGGTGTTGTCCGGCGCGGGCACCCGGGTGCACGTTGGTTCCAGGTCTCTGACGATGTTCTGCATGAGCGTGACGTAGTCGGTGTCGGCCCTGCCCACCAGGTTGTTCAACCCGGCGTCCGTGGCGACCGACAGCAGGGTCGAGTAGAGGCTCTGTCCGGCCAGGCCGATCTGGTCCTTGGCCACGCGCGACTGGACCGCGTGGTACTTCTCGAAGGCGTTGGTCGCGAAGCCTGCGACCGTCCACGGGTACGTCTCCCGCCAGATCTCGTTCTCCCGCATCACCTGGTATTCCGACATCTCGTACGAGACCCTGCGGAGGTGCCCCAGTACCTCGGACGCCTCAAGGCCGTCGATGTGGTCCCGGATCGCGTTGTCGGTCGCGCTGACCGCTCCGAGCACCAGCTGGACGAACTGCGCGATCTGTTCGGCCGTGAAGCCACGGGCCTTGAAGACCTGGTACGCGAGCAGCGCCAGATCGGTGACGTTCTTGCTTGCGCCGTCGGCGTTGGCGTGTGCCGGTTGGGCCGCCCCGGATAGCAGCATCGCGAGCGCGACGGCCAACGCCACGATGCCCCGTCTGAGTGTTCTCCACATGTCGGGAGTGTGTCGGCGCCGGAGGGTGCGCGTCTTCGTGAGCCGTACGCAATCACGTGGTGGCGTTTGTCAGTCCGCGCAGTGGTCCACCGCGGACACCTCAACCCCGCTCAACCTCGAAGAGCCGTCATGCCGGGGAACCGGTTCGCAGCCGTGGCCACCGCTGCTCGGTCCAGGCCCGCAACAGCCACTCCATCGGTCCGTACCGGAACCGGGCCATCCAGGCCGCGCTGACGGCGAGCTGCACACAGTAGATCGCGACCGCGATGAACACGACGGCCAGGGGTGCGACGGCACCGGCGAGGCCCAGCCCGACGCCGGTGAAGACCAGCACGCAGAGCAGCGACTGACCCAGGTAGTTCGACAGGGACATCCGGCCGGCCGGCGCGAGCACGGCGACGACCCGGCGTCCCCGGTCGGTCTGGAAGAACTGGAGCAGGGTGGCGGCGTACGCGGCCGCGAGCAGCGGCGCGGTGAGCACGCCCGCCGTCAGCCCGGTCAGGTTCGCGGTGCCCCCGCCCGATGCGAAGATCACCGCACCGGCCAGGCCGACCGGATAGCCCACCCGCTGCACCCGGCGCAGGAGCTGCCGGTGCCCGCCGACATCGGTGAGGAGCCGGCGCCGCCCGGCCACGTAACCGAAGAGGAAGGCGGAGAGGGCGAGCGGCCCCTGCACGAGGAGTGCGCCGAGCATCGCCGGCAGCTGGCGTACGTGCTCGGCGATCAACGAGCCGAGCCCGCCCTGTAGTGCCTCGGTGGACCGCTGCCCCGCCGCGAGTGCCGCCGCCGGGTCGGTGACCAGTTCGGTCCCGCCGGTGGCGGCGAGCGCGAGGACGAAACCGATCCCACCGGTCAGCAGTACGGCGGCGCGCAGCGCGGTCCCGACGCGGACGTTCCGCATGGCGAGCAGGACCAGACCGAGCAATGCGTACGCGGTCAGGATGTCGCCCTGGAACAGCAGCACCGCGTGCAGGATGCCGAGCACGAAGAGCCCGGCCATCCGGCGCCGGAACCGTGGGACAGGGTCGACGCCGCGCCGCGCGGCGGAATCGAGCTGGAGCGTGAAACTGTAGCCGAACAGAAAGGAGAAGAGCAGGTACGCCTTCATCGCGAACAGCATCTCGATCAGCCACCGGACCGCCTGGTCGCCCCACGAGTCGTGCGCGGGATCCGGAACCAGCTGGAAGGAATAGCCGTCGGCGAAGTAGGCGATGTTGACGACCAGGATGAGCAGCAGCGCCACGGCGCGCAACGCGTCGATGTCGACGATCCGGGAGGGTGTCCCGGAGAGCGCTCGACTCCCGGCGGGCGGGTCTTCGACGGACAGATTCACTCTGACTACCTCCGGACGGACAGGAATCATTTTCTATGCGTTTCCTGCGACCCTATGAAGCAGTCTGTCCGGATGACAGCCGGTGAGCGGGAATATCGCCGGTAGGGGAGGCCCTACCGGACCTGGTCAGACCACCGGAGGCTGCGGTTTCACAGCCGGAATCGGCCGGTGCGCAGAGATCGGCTCGATCGGATGGTGGGTCCCCGGACCGCCGGGTCAGCCGGCGAGCAGCAGCCCGGCGCTGACCAGGAACCCGGCGACGAGCATGACGCGGATCAGCCGCTCGTGCGCGATCCAGGCCAGGTCCCACCGGTTGTCGTCGCTGTAGCGCAGGTTGCCGATCGTCATCGCGGACCGGCCCAGCCCGAACCCGATCCCCGCCGCGACCGCCCCGAGCGGTCCGGCCAACAGGGCGACGCTCAACGCGGCGGCGTGTGGCAGTGCGCTCGGGGTGTAGGTCCGCATGCTGGTCCCCATCTCGAAGCCGAACTGGAGCGGGCCGAAGACTCGGCCGTGCCGGTTGACGTGCTCGGGGACCAGCCGCTTGTTCTGCGGCAGCCAGAACCGCAGCACCCCGAACTCGCGCAGCGCCAGGGCGCCGATCGCCGCGGCGAGTACATAGCGCCAGACCGTTTCCGGCGCGGCCAGCCGGAGCAGCGATCCGGCCAGGAGCAGCCCGAGCGCCGTGGTCAGCGCGCCCAGGACCAGCCCGGTGCAGAAGAAGTACCTAGCTCCACGACCTCGCCAGACCGACGAGTTCAGCATGAACGCCGAGTTGCGGCTTCAAACCGAGCCACTGGTCGCGAAACCGGCGGTCGCGCCGAGCATCGTCCACAGCAGGAAGCCCGGACCGGTGTCACGGATCGCCGCGACGGCCGCGAGGGCGGCGACGCCGGCGAGGCAGCCGGCGACGAGCACCGGATGCCATCGGCGGCGGATGGGCCGGGGCGCCGACGGGGCACTCATCCCCGCGCCCGGCAGGTGGCGCTCACACCCCGCGCCCCGCAGGTGACGCTCACACTCGTGCCCGGCAGATGCTCAGGTAGGGGCCGTACTTCTTGTTGTCGGACATCCGGAAGACGATGCTGTTTCCGTCCGAGCAGCGCCAGAGCCGCCCGTCGCCGGTGGCCCACCGCCACGCGTTCCGGGCCGGGTTGCCACAGACGTCGGATCGGGGGGTCATGTGCCAGCACCACTTGTTGTCGGCCGACCGGGCCCAGGTCGACCGGTGCCAGCCGGCCGAGGAGCACCAGTTCCAGCCCCGGTACGACCCGCCGTAACAGGCCGGCGGCGCGGTCGTGTAGATGCCGTGGGTGTCCGGGGTGGGGGTGTAGTTGATGCCGCCGCAGCCGTCGTGCCCGGTCAACCCGCCGGGCCCGGTCTCCGCCCAGGCCAGCCTGGTACGCCCGCCGAAGGGCCCGGCCAGGGCCAGCGCACCGATGGTGATCCCGGCGTAGCCGATGGCGCGCAGGAAGGATCGCCGATGGCGCTTTCCGGCTACGGCGGAGAGCACCGTGGTCGGCTCAGGGTTCTCCGGCGCCTTGTCGGCGTCGACGATGCTGTCCAAGGTCAGCTTCATGTCGCACTCCTCTCCGGGACCATCCCCCAGGCCGTCAGCGCGGCGGTGACGTCTCCGGGTTGCGTGGGCAGGGCCAGCTCGACCACCTGACCGGTGGCGTCGACCGTCATCAGCACCGGCGGTGACAGGTGGGCGAGCCGCTGCCACGACTCCGGGTCCTGCCGGACCGTCAACGGGGTGCCGTGCCACTCCTCGGGCGGCTCGTAGGTGAGCAGCAGGGACGACGGTGCCCGTTCGCCCAGCTCGGCGGCGGCTCCCTGGCAGGCCGAACAGGTGGAATCGGCGGCGAGGACGACGGTCCTGCCGGGGTCGGTCGCGAGCGCGGGGAGCGCGAGCCGTACCCCGGAGGCACGGGCGCCGCCGTCGGCGCGGATCGCGGCCAGCTCGACGCCGAGCCGGTTGACCCGGTGCAGGGTGGCCGCCAGCCCCAGATAGAGGACGAAGAGCGCGACCCAGGTCAGCACCACGACCGCGAGCCAGGGGGACATCAGCCCTCCCAGCGCGGGTTGAGCTCGTAGAGCCACTCGAGCAGGACCTCGTCCTTGACCTCCGGGTGTGGCGTCTCGTGCGGTTCGGACGTGTCCGGGAAGACGATCTCCGCGATGGCCCGGGTGGTGCCGAGCAGGTAGACGAAGGTGTTGACCCCGTCGCCTTTCCGGTCGGGCAGCTGGCCCTCCCGCTTCCACAGCTCGCCGTAGCGGGTCGGGGTGCCCTTGTAGTCCGGTCGCAGGTCGGCCGCGTTGTCGTTGGACGGCACGGTGATGGTGCCCCGGCCGTCCACATAGACCGAAACCGCCTCCGCGCTCAACTCCAGGTCACCCCAGGGCCGGATCACCATGCCTTCCGGCGAGTCCCTGAACTCGAGCTGCTCGAAGAGCGAGATGACCTCCTGGCGTCCTGGCGGTGGGCCGCCGTAGATGGTGACGACCTCGTGATAGTGGTCGATCAACCCCACCGAGGCATTGACTCCGTCCAGACCGGTGGCAATCCGTACTTCCCGTCCGTCGAAGACGAACCGGTCCCTGACCACGGCCGGCATCAGGCTTTCGTTGCCGGCCTGGTAGAAGCCGGGCTGGCCGACCTGGAAAACCCGGGCGAACCTCCCGCCGACAAACCGTGCCGTCATGCTGAAAGTGGACACCGGGGGATCCGGGGCAAGACCCAATAGGAGGGCGTTTCCGCTGGGCGCACGCAGGAGCAGATCCTGGGCCATCGACCCACCTCTTTTCGGAGTTGGCGAGATATTAACGTAACAATCACCAAGATCAGAATGGTGCCGAAGTGTCGGACCCAAGTCACCAGGCGAATCATTCCGGGACGCCACAGGTGCCCAGAAACGTACGGATTGCCACGAAGCTACCGATACACAGAATGGCATTCATTCAGTACATGGAATGACATTCATCGGAATTCCTCCCGTCACCGCGCCGGCTCACCTGCAGCATCCGCACCTCGGATCAGCCACTGACGCTCTTCGCCTGACCCGGAGTTTCCTCGCTGCGGCACTGCCATATCGGTGCCATGCCAAACCACACCGGGATCCGCACGAGGTTGCCGAACCAAGATCAGCGTTTGTGCCAGGCCAGTCCCCCGGCCAGGGTGAAGATTGGAACCTGCCGACGATCCATCCATCGTCGCGACATGAGCCGGGACAGGAGCAGCTGATGATCACCGATGAGACGCTCACCCGCATCAACGAAGGCGCGCAGTTGCATCATCATCAAGGCCAGCGAAAAGCCGCTCGCGACTTGTTCGCCCAGATCTGGGACGAAATCGGCGGCGAGCGAGGCGATCCCTCGCATGCCTGCGTACTCGCGCACTGAAACGCCCGCCCGGCCCCCGCCGAATCTGGCCAATTTCTAAACGGAATCGCTGATTCGCCATCCACGGCCGAAAATTCTACCTACGAGGTCACCGCTAGAACGGCAGCTTTCCGCGCGCGCGAGCACATCGACAGGACGAAGGTTGGCTATCGGTGCCGGGATTCCGCTTCCCCAAGCATCCCACCCGTCGAAGAAGAGATGATCGTCGAGATAGGCGCCGAACACCCCCATGCGTGCCACACGCGCAATTTCCGCGTTGAGTTCTTCGAGTAGTCGCCCGAGAGAAGATGCCGTTTCCGCTTTGCCGGCTCCACCGCTCCAGCAGCCGACCCAACTACTTCCGGTCGCCAAATCGTCCGGCGCTACGCATACCCACAATCGAGTTGCGGCAGCGGCGTCACAAGCTACAACTGCGGCAACGAACCGCTGCTCGCCACTGATCACGAACTTGAATAACGCCATCACGGAGGTGTAATCACAAACTCGATCAAAGTATCCGGTGACCTGTCTCCCGCTCACGCCGGACGTGCTCGCTCGGAGCCTCAGCCTTTCAGCGTCGGTTGTTCCTGGCGCGGTTCTGGCTGCGTAGCTGGTCCAGCAGCTCGGTCCAGCGTCTCGGCACGCCCAGGTCGAGGAACTCCGCCTTCAGGGCGGCGATCTTCGTCTCCCGGTCGGCCAGCATCGCCTGCACCGCCGCGGTGAGCTGGGACAGGAAGGCCGCCTCACCCAACCTGGCCAGGGTGCCGTCCGCAAGTTCCACGGTCCAGTAGAGGGCGCCGGTGGTGCGGACGACGATGGCCCCATCCGGTGACGTGCCGACCGCGACCACCTGGTTGAGCGCCTCCGCGTATGCGGCCTGTCCCGGGATCGGGTCGGGTGGGCTGTTCGGGTCGGGAGCGACGCGGAAGGAGGCCAACCGTCGCTCGTGGAGGTCGTCCTGGGACCGCTGGAAGGCGACCCACATCGCCTGGCCGAGACGGCTCAACTGATGCGCGAGGTCGGCGTCGGTGTAGCGCCCGAAGGCCGCGTAACTGAAGCTGATCCGCAGGTCCGTGCCGTCGGTGGTCACCGCCCAGATCGCCCCGTCGGGAGACGACGCGGAGATCTCCGGTCTGCGTTCAGGGCCTGGATCGCTCACCTCTCCCCGTTTCGCTGGTACACCTGCAACCGGCCACCCTGCGACCAGCCACGTGGCCGGCACATCTCCGAAGCTCCCGGGCGCGACACCCCTGGCTGCGCGTCGCCGTCTGGACCCGGCTTTGGCAGCGGAAGGAAACGGGGCGCCCGGCAGTGCGCGACTGTGTTAAGACTAGTCTATGTATCGATCTGCGCGGTATCGATCTGCGCGCGGACTCGTTGCGGCGCTCGTCGCGGCGGCAATGATCAGCGCGCCCGCGCCCGCGCCGGCCCTGGCCGACGCCGCGACGGCGACGCTCTACGCCGGCAGCGGCGAGGCGGGCTATTCCGGCGACGGCGGCCCCGCCGCCGCAGCGGCGCTGAACGGTCCTGGCGGGATAGCGGTCGGGCCGGACGGGGTCGTATACGTGGCCGACACGGAGAACTGGGTCGTCAGAGCGATATCCACCGACGGCATGATCAGCACCGTCGCGGGCCGGGGGCGATCGGGGCAGGAGTCGCCGGAGACACCCGTGCCGGCGGGGGCCACGGTTCCCGGATCTGAGGTCATACTGCGCAATCCGGCCAGCCTGGGAGTTGCTGCGACCGGAGCCGTCTACATCGGCGACGGCGGAAACGCCCGCATCCTCTCGCTGTCGAAAGCAGGGGACGTCACCCTGGTGGCGGGCGGTAACGGTGCCGGATTCGCCGGTGACGGAGGACCGGCGGTCGAGGCCCAGCTTCGCGACGTCACCGGCATCGACGTCGGAAGCGACGGCGCCGTGGTCTTCGGCGACCTGCGGAACTACCGGGTCCGCCGGATCGGGGCTGACGGTCTCATCGACACCCTCATCGGCAGTGGCGACGTCGGGCTGGTGGCGGGTGGTGAGGCCAGTTCGTTCACCTTTCCCTACGCACCGATCTCGACCGCGGCCGGCCCCGGGGGCGACCGGTGGGTGGCAAGTACCCTGCTGTACGGCCTGTCGGGCACGCGGATGCGCGCGGTGGTCCGGGACGGTGACGACGCATGGTCCTACTCCGATTCCCAGGGCGCCTCGATACCGGCCGGTGCCTGGCGTGGCAACCTGCACGTGGCCGCGACCGGCAACGCCGGGTACCTGTCGAGCGACGAGGGCCTGTACCGCTTCTACCCGGACGGCAGGGTGGAGACTCTGCTGACCGACCCGTCGATCGTGGGACCACTGACGATGGTGGACGACCGGGTCGGCTATCTCGCCGATACCCGCCAGAACAAAATCTACCGGCTGGATTTTCCCGGACTGTCGGGTGAGGATTCGATCGGCGACGGTGAATGGTGGCGACAATGGTGGGTGCTGGCGATCGCACTTACGATCATCGTGGCCCTCGCGGTCACGGTGATGGCAGTGGTGGTGTCACGCCGCCGCCGAGCATGAACGAGGAACGGCTCGTAGCGCTGTTGCCATAGAGCTTGGCTGATCATCGACGGGGGTGATGGTGGTGCCGGAAGATGTCACCGGTGGCGACCTGTACGCCTTGTGGCGGGTCTCCGAGGCCCTGCTGCCGCGCATCGCGGACGCCTACTACGACGCGAATCGTCTGGTCGCGGGGGCGAGCGGTGCTGCCGGGCTGACCTTCGCCCTCACGATGTGGAACACGCTGCGAGACGAGTTGCAGGAAATGTACGCCGAGATCGGCGGCGTGGTGATGGACGGTGCCGCCGCGGTCCGGCAGGCGCGGCTGGCGTACGAGGCGTCCGACGCGCATGCGGCCGGCGAGTTGAAGAGCATCCTCGCGGACCCGTACCGGAACTCCACCGATCCCGCCGTCGCCCCACCGGCACCGGGATCCGAGGACGATCCGGGCACGCCGATCCCGGTCGAGGGGCCACCAGGCACCTCCTGACCGACAGACGAGGCCGATCCCGGGGCCAACTGGCGCACGACATGCGGCAATTGAACATGCGGCAATTGAAGCGGTTGTTCACGGAGGGGCCGAAGACTTGTGGGTAACGCCGACACACCGTCCGAGTACACGAACGCGAACTTCGTGCCAGCCCTGACCCAGAAGGCGGAGAAGCTGCGTCAGGAGTTCGTCCGGCAGACCCTCCAGGACATGAACTCCTACCTCGACGCGCTCCTGCAGGAATACAACAAGGCCAATCCGGACAGGCCGGCGTTGACCGTCACCTCCGGCGGTTTCTCCGTCATCATCAGTGAAGGCCCCGGGCTGCCGAACAGCGAGCGGCTGATCACCGAGGCGGAGATCCGGGAGTGGCAGCACGCGATCGAGCACGAACACTACGCCTGGGTCGTCCCCACCTTCGAGGGCTATCTGGCGCCTGACCCGGACGAGGCCAACGTTGCCACCGACAACCTCGGAAAGATCGCCGAAATGTTCGGCGGGGCAGCGACCGAGTCCGGGAAGCTGGGCAACCGTGATCTCGGGCTCACCGGGCTGCAGACCGTCCGCGACCAGATGGAGAATCACTGGACAGGCTCGTTCCAGCAGACCTTCATCGCCAACTTCGTCGCACCGTTGGAGAACGGGCAGGCATGCCAGGCCGCAGCGGCCCGGATCTCCAAGGAACTGCTGGAGGCCAACAAGATCAGCAAGATCGCTCAGCGGAAGGCCATCCTCGACCTGCTGGACAAGGCGATCGCCGCGCTGGGAGATCTCGGAGCGGGCGGCAAGTCCGCCAAGAGCTACGTCTGGAGCACACTGGTCGGCATCGCCACCGGCACCCTCATCGCCACCACGGGCGGCATCGCCGCCTGGATCGGTGCGGTGATCATCTCGACCAGCACGTTGGCCCAGGGGCTGGAGGTCGGCAGCGACAAGGAGCCCGTCGAGCTCGGCGGCGCCACCGCGCAGCAGGTGGCGATCGCGGTACAGCGGGCGTTGACCAAGCAGAACGAAAAGTTCGTCGAGGACGAGACCAAGGTGGCGGACGCCCTCACCCGGTTGCAGCAGGACGTCGCCGCCGCGCGCAAGGTGGTCGGCCAGCTCGGGGTGAACCGGCCCGACCTTTACGGCGCCACCGCCACCGACATCCGGCGCGGCCTGACGCCGTCGAGCTGACCACCAGCCCGATCCGGAGCAGCGGCGGCACCGTCGCCGCCTCGATGCGGTGGCATCGATTGCCGTTTGTGGACGTCGATCTTGACATGCAAGGATCTCTCGAGGGCAAAGCCCGTCTGGATTCGGAGATCCCGGTCTCTTTCCGCACTGCTCGGCCTGCGGCGCGTTCCGGGGAGCAATGCACAACAAGTTCATCGCGATCACAAAGGGCGACACCAAGCTGGTGCTGCAGACCTCGACGAACCTGGACGCCAACCAGGCGAAGCACGCGCAGAACATGCTGATCGTGCGGGATGACAGCAAGCTGTTCTCGGCCTATGTCACCTACTGGCGTCCTGGTACGCCTCCTCCGCCGACCGCCGAACCGACTCGCTCTCGTTACGCCGCCCCGGACACACCCCTGAGCAGGATGATCACGCCGCCGGGGTGTTCGACTACGACGCGCACCTGCTCGACGCGATCGCCGACCTGCGGCGGGAGGATTCGTCTTCGTCCGGGATTTCGACGGCACGATCACCGGGATCATCACGGCAGCGAATATCGTGCAGAAGCACGACGAAACTGCCAGGCCGTTCCTGTTGATCGGCGAGATCGACCAGGAGCAGTGGGCGAACTGGTGGTTGGTTGCGGCTCGTCCGGGTCCTGCTCGGGTTCGGTGGACGCGATGACCCGGTGCGTGAGCGTGGCATCGTGGCCCGGCAGCGGCACTGCCGCCGGGCCACGATTTCCGCGCGGAGCCCGTTACGCGGAGATGTCCACCACCCAGTTGCTGGACGGCGCGGGGAACAGCGTGTCGTGGGCGTGGAAGTACACGTCGTTGTTCAGGATGTCGGCGCCGACGATGATGCCGGCGATCAGCACTTTGCCGCCGACACGCTTGATCACCGCGCCGCCGCTGTCGCCCTCTGTCGCCATCACCTTCCGGTTGTCGGGACGGAGCGCGTCCAGGTGGCAGGTGGTGACGCCGTCCCTGAACACCGCACATGCGTCCCGGTCGATAACGGTGCCCCAGCAGACCTCACCCGTCACGGCCCCGTTGGTGCAGTACCGCTTGCCGAGGATCGGCAGGTCGCTGCCGCCGATCGCCTCCGTGGTGTTGCTGTTGACCGAGCCCGTGTAGGTGCGCGCGGTATACGCGCTCCCGCCGATGCGCGCGTAGTCGTACCCATGGTCGGTCCACTCGCTGTGCGCCGTCGTACCCACCGGGGTGTTCCCGTTGCGCCAGACGGTGCCGGTCGGTCCGCAGTGCCCGGCGGTCACCAGTTGCCTGACCGGATTGAACACGCTCAGGGAGCGCACGACGTAGCCGCCCGTACACCCACCGCCCAACGAGCTGTGGATGAGGATGCCTCCGTCCCACGGCTGCGTGTCGTTGGTCCGCCCCAGCCGCTGCGCGCGGGCCGCCACATGCAGTTCGACCCGGGCGCCGAACCGGTCCCTGACCGCTCGGGCGACCTGCGGGGTGATCTCGGTGACGCCGACGGACACGACGTTGCGCTCCACGTCCATGGAGTACCGGGAGATGACCGGCTTCAGCGTGGTGTCCGTCTTGATCTGTTCGCGTACCGCGTCGAGTTGCTCGGTGCTGCGCGCGACCTCGACGAGGCGTACCTTGCTGCGCTTGCCGCCGCCGGCCGTGACGCCGGTGTGTGCGGCCAGTCTCGCCCGGGCGGCGGCCCGGCCGGCGCTGCCGGCGTAGCGCACGACGATGGTGCCATCATCGTCGATGCTCATCCCGGCGAACGTGGCGCGTTCCTGGGCCACCGACCGCGCCAGCGCGTCGATGCGCGACTCGTCCACGGCCATCTCCTCGGCCGCGCCCGCTGGCGCGGCCTGGCCGCAGACCACCACGAGCAGCGCGGACAGCGCCAGCGTGCCCACCCGGGATCGATGTTTCAACATGCGCTCCTCCTTTGGTTGAACCCAGCGCCTGGTGGGCTCAGAATCGGGCCAGCCAGCGGCCGGAGGCGAGGGGTCCTGCGGTGCGGGACTGTCCCGGGCCGGCAGGCGCCCAGCCGGTACAGTTCGCATACATGCGGATTCATCGATAGGGCCGGGGTCGGGATGAGCCAGCTGCGCAACGGCGAGCGCCAGCCGGTGAACGGCGACGGCCAGCCGCCAAACGGGAGCGGCCGGCCGGTGACCGGGAACGGCCAACCGGTGACCGGCGACCGCCAGCTGACGAACGGGGACGGCCAGCTGACGAACGGGGACGGCCGGCCGGATCCCGGCGCGGCGGACACGGCCGCCGAGTTCGTGACCGCGCTGCGGCGGCTGAAAAGCTGGTCCGGGATGGGCCTTCGGCGCCTGGAGCGCCAGGCCGCGACCGCCGGACAGGCGCTGCCGCGCAGCACGATGGCGGCGGTGTTCAGCCGCGACGTGCTGCCCCGCGAGGACCTGGTCGTGGCGCTGGTGCGCGTCTGCGGCGGCGACCAGGACGAGGTGGACCGGTGGCTGGCAGCCCGGCGGCGCATCGCCGCGGGAACGCCGCGCCCGGCCCCACCGCCGGACGGTACCCCGCAACCGGTGCGGCGTACGCTGCCGATCGACCAGGCGGTCTTCGTGGGCCGGGACAAGGAGCTGGCGCAGATCACCGCCGCGGTCGCCGACGCCGCCCTGGCCGGCGGCGTGATCGCCATCCACGCGATCGACGGCATGCCGGGCATCGGCAAGACAACCCTGGCGGTGCATGTCGCGCACCGGCTGACCGACCGGTTCGGCGACCGTCAGCTCTTCATCGACCTGCGCGCCCACACGCCCGGACAGGCGCCGGTGCCGCCCGAGGAGGCGCTGGCCCAGTTGCTGGTCGCCGACGGATTGGACCCTCGCCTCGTGCCGGAGACCCTGGACGGCCGGGCATCGTTGTGGCGGGATCGGATGGCCGGCAAGCGGCTGCTGCTGATCCTGGACAATGCCGCCAGCAGCCGCCAGGTCGCCCCGCTGCTGCCCGGCTGCGCCGAGGGCCTCGTCCTGGTCACCTCGCGGCGCAGCCTGGCCGACCTGCCCACCGCGGTCCCGATCGGGCTCGATCTGCTCTCCACGGAGGAGGCGGTCACGATGTTCCTCCGCCTGGCCCCGCGCGCCGCTCCCGACCGCCGGGCGGTGGCCGAGCTGGTGCGGCTCTGCGGGCACCTGCCGCTGGCGATCTCGATCATGGCCAGCCTGTACGTGCGGCACCCGACCTGGTCCATCGAGGAGTTGATCAAGGAGGTACGTCAGTCGGTTGGCGGCGGCCCGTTGACCCTCTCCGCCGAGAGCCGCACCGTCGCCGACGTCTTCGACGTGTCCTACCAGCAGCTCACGCCGGACGGGCAGCGGTTTTTCCGCTTGCTGAGCGTGCATCCGGGCACCGAGGTCGACCCGTACGCGGCCGCCGCCCTGGCCAACATGTCGCTGCGGGACGCGCTGGCGCAGCTGGACCGGCTGCACGCCGACCACCTGATCGAGGAGTCCGCCTATCGCCGCTACCGGATGCACGACCTGATCCGCGCCCACGCCGCGACGCTTGCCGCCACGACCGATTCGGCCCAGGTCCGGCGGGAGGCGCTCGGGCGGCTGCTGGACTTCTATCGGCACACCGCCACCGTGGCCGTGCGGGTCGCCTATCCACATGCGCGGCCACCCGGCCGGGACGGCGCGCCGGTCAGCGGGCCAGCGGGGTCGTTTCCCCGCCCGGCATCAAAGTCTTCCGGCCCGGCATCGAGGTTTCCCGGTCCGGCACCGAGGTTTCCCGGTCCGGCACCGGAGTTTCTCGGCCCGGATCAGGCCGCCCGATGGCTGGACACCGAACTGGCGAACCTGCTCGCCGCAGCCGAGCACGCCACCGAATACGAGTGGCCCGAACACCTCTTGCAGCTGTCGGCCCAGTTGCACCCGCACCTGTTCATTCGCGGCCACTACCGCGAGGCCGAGGCGCTGCACCGGCGCGCTCAGCAGCTTGCCCACCGGCTGGACCGGCCGGCGGCCGAACTCGACGTGTTGATCTGTCTGGGCCACCTCTACCGGATGCAGGACTACGACCAGCAGGCCACCGATCACTACCGCCAGGCACTGGGCATGGCCGGGAATATCGGCGACCGTGCCGGTGAGCTGCACGCCCTGCTCGGCCTGGGGGCCACGCACCGGGCGCGGGGTGGTCACGAGCAGGCGGTCAGCCACTTCCAGCGAGCGCTGCGCATCGCCGAGGTCATCGGCGACCGCAACGGAGAACTCGACGCGCTCAACCGCCTGGGCGAGACTCGCCGGATACAGGGCCGCCACGACCTGTCCGCCGACAATTTCAGACGGGCGATCCAGGTCGCGCGGGCTGTCGGAGACCGCGGCGGGGAGCTGAACGCGGTCAACGGTCTGGGCCATGTCCACCGGTTGCAGGGCCGCTACCGGGAGGCCGCCGACCACTACGAGCGGGCGATCCAGCTCGCGCAGGCGGTCGGCAGCCGCAACGGAAAGCTCAACGCGCTCAACGGCCTCGGGCATGCCCTACGGTTGCAGGGCCACTTCCCGGAGGCCGCCAGCCACTACCAGCAGGCGCTGGAGATCGCCCAGGCGATAGGCAACCGCAGTGGGCGGCTGACGGCGCTGATCGGCCTCGGCCACACCTACCGGTTCCATGAGCACTACGACCAGGCCACCGACACCTACCGGCAGGCACTCGACCTGGCCCGTGAGATCGGCAGCGGCAACTGGCAGTTCGAGGCATTGCAGGGCCTGGGCCGCCTGCACCAGACCATCGGCCGCCCGGACCTCGCCCTGAGCAACCACGAACAGGCCCTCGAGCTGGCGACGAAGCTGGCACAGCCGGCCGATCAGGCCCGCGCCCACGACGGCCTGGCCCGCGCCCACCGCGACGGCGGCCGCGAGGACCTGGCCCGCCAGCACTGGCAACTGGCCCTGGATATCCTGACCGAGCTTGGCGCCGAACACACCGACGAGAGCCAGGTCAGCGCCGCCAACATCCGGGCCAGCCTCGCCGGCGGCTGAGCCCCTGGCCATCGGGGCGGCATCAGCAGCACACGACGTCCACCAGGAGTTGGTCTGGGACGAACCCGCGCTGGCGGCGGCGGACTCGCTCACCGATGCCCGGGGCGCGCCGGCCGGCGTGCCGATGTCGGTGGCGGGCCTGCATCCGTCGCTGCACCTCAACCTGGCTGGCTGCTACCGCCGGCTCGGCGATCTCGGCCGTGCCCGCGAGTGCCTCCAGCGCGGGCGGGGATCGGCGCGCTCGTCCCAGCTCTCGCCCTGGATGAGGCGCAGGTCGCCGGTGTTGCGGACGTGGTCGGTGAGGGTGATCGTGACCGTGAGGCGCAGCCCGAGGACGAGCCGGACCAGGTCGGCCAGGGGCGGCGCGTCGGGCCGGCGGGCCAGCACGAAGAGCCGGCCGCCGGGTTGGCCCCGGGCGGCCCAGCGCAGATACTCGGTCAGCGGATCGGCGTCGGGCCGGTGCAGGGTGACGGTGCCGTCCCGGAGATCGTGGTCGAGACTGCCGCCGCCGTCGAGTTCGACCAGGTCCTCCGGGCGTACGCCGAAATGGTCGGCCCAGCCGGCGAGCCGGAACTGTTCGGGGAGTTGGTGTAGCGGTTTGCCGCCGGGGTGGGTTGCCACGTGCGGCGCCGGCACCCGTCGGCCGGTCCGCCAGCCGGATGCGTCGTTGCGCCAACTCAGGTGCACGACCCGGCCGGCGAGATCGGTGATCGCGATCGCCGCCTCGCAGGGAGTCGGCGGGTGCCCCGGCAGGTGAAGCAGCGCAGCAGTGACGGGCTGCGGCCGGAGCCGGCACACTTCGGGCAGTCGGGATCGGCACGGTCGGTGCCGAGTCGACAGTCGCAGCGTCCGGGGAGTGTGTAGGCCCAAGCAGCAGTACCAGGTGCTCGCGGACGAGCTCCGTCAGAAGATCGAGTCAGGAGAGTGGCCGCCAGGCACGAAGCTGCCCAGCCGGTCGCAGCTCTGCAAGGACTACGGCGTCTCGGAGACCGTGGTCGGCAAGGCCATGATGATCCTTCGGGCGACCGGGCTGACCGAGACGCTTGAGGGCGTCGGCGTATTCGTGGCGGAGCGCAAGTAGCGAGCGGTGCGACGGCAGCGGAAGGCAGCAGCGGGGCCGCACGTCTCGACTCTCTCGAACAGTCCCCGAGTCGTCTGAGCCGGAGCCGGCCAGCCGGCACCGCGACGCGGTCCGCGGTCGGCGACACGCCGAAGCAGACATCGTCCATCTCGCTCGCCGCGAGCGAACGGATGAGCCGGTTGGTCGCCAAGCTGCTGGATCGCGGGTGCCGGAGTCACGCGCCGGATCGCTTCCCAAACAATGGCCTCAGCACATTACCGGCCATCAGGGGCTCGACCCGTTGCGTCGACTGGTCCGTTGCGACGGAATGCCCGGCGACCTGGCTTCCTCCGTGCATCGATGCCAAGCTCTTGTCCGTGGACACGGTGACGGTGATCATTACGACGCTCGGCGGCGCGCTCTCGGCGACGCTCGGCGTTCTCGTGGGCGGTCTGGTCACCCGTCGGGTGCAGGAGCGGCATTGGCTGCGCGACAAGCAACTGAGTGCGTACGAGGAGCTGTTCTCGCAGTACGCCCGGTTCATGATGGCGCTGCGGCGCGGGCACCTGGCCCGTACGCCGGTCGATGTCGACTGGGCCGCCTGGAGCGTCTCGCTCACCTCCGCCAGCCTGGTCGCTCCGCTGAGCGTGGCGCGGGCGATCTCTTCGTTCGGCAACGCCGTCGGCGTCTTCCTCGGCACGGTGGCGGCACGGGATCCTGTTACGGATCCGGTCGACGAAGAGGGTCTGACCGAGGCATCGCGTCCGGCGGCGGTGGCGCACCTGGCTCTGCTGAACGCGATCCGCCGGTCCATGGGAGGCTCGCTGGAGCAGTTGCCGTTCTACCTGGGCGGTACGGTCGGTCGCCATCCGGAAGGAACGGACCCGCCCCGGGAAACGATTACCCCCGCCGAAGAGGTCCGACCGTGAGCGGCTCTTCATCGGTCAGGCCTGCGCGCTACCTGGGTCCGGCAGTCACAACGGTCCGAGCGCGGTGTCCGGATCCGCGTCCAGCGCCAGGGTCTCCAGCACCGTCAGGAGCTGGCGTTCCTCGTACCGGAAGTGGGACTCCATGATGGCCGCCACGCCCTCCAGGTGCCGGTCCAGCTCGGACGGTGGAGCGCCCCGAGCCACCGCCGACTGGAGGCCGGACAGCAGGTACCCGATCATCGAGTGGTCCTGCCGCAGGCGGCGCAGCGTCTCCCCCAGCTCGGGATGCTGCTCGGCGATCGCCGGAAACAGGTCCCGGTCCTCGCCCTCGTGGTGTGTGGTCAGTGCCGCGCAGAACCCGTGACAGAAGAGCAACAGGTCTCTGGTCGCCGGCTCTGCCGGCGCGCCGTCGGCCACGGCCTCCCGGACGATGCGCAGCGCGTCGCGGAGCCTTCCGTGGACGCGGCGCAACTCCGAACTCCAGGCCACCAGCCTGGTCTGCTCGCCCTCACCCACAGGTGGAGGGCGAAGGGACGACACACATCGTCGTGATCCCTTCGGTCCGGCGCCTCCATGCCTGACACGGTCTGCCACCGGCACGCGACGCTGGGATCGAAGCTACCACGGAGTGCCCGGTAGGCTCCGCGGCGTACCTGCCACTCCCGCGCCCGCTGCTGCCACGGGCCGGCGGGCACCCGCCGGGCCTGGCACCGGCCGGCTTTCGGCTGGCGCCGTTGGCCCTTGCCGCCCTCGACCACGG
The DNA here is from genome assembly GCF_040120695.1 of Plantactinospora sp. B6F1. Taxonomy (NCBI): domain Bacteria; kingdom Bacillati; phylum Actinomycetota; class Actinomycetes; order Micromonosporales; family Micromonosporaceae; genus Plantactinospora; species Plantactinospora sp. B6F1. The sequence continues at coordinate 169,771 of NZ_JBEEAC010000008.1, forward strand.
CCCGGCTCCGAAAACTCGGCAGCCGGGTCACCGAAACTTTCGGTCACCTGACCGTCCGGGCGAGAGGTATCGCCCGGTCGGACAGGGTATCTCGACTAGCCCGCGTCACGCGGCTAACATTCGCGCGACTGGATTCGTGACAGCGATTCGGAAATATCGCCGTCGCGTCGTCCCGCCCGGGTAGGAGCCCTTGATGCGCATCGGATGTAGACCGGCAAAACCATCTCGGAAAATGACCGCTTTTGTCACATCATTACTGCTGAGCATGGCCGGATCGGTCGCGCTCGCCGCCCCCGCCCAGGCTGCGGACCGGGTCGTCCTGGCCAACGATTTCGAATCGGGTTCCTACGCCCCGTGGGGACCGCGCGGAGCCGTCACGCTCGGGATAACGGCGGAGGGACACGAGAGCGCGAACAGCCTTTCGGTCACCGACCGTACCGCGAACTGGCAGGGCGCGGCGATCGACGCGGCCGCGAGATTCGAGCCTGGCGCGACGTACATTATCAGCGCATGGGCGAAACTTCCGGCCGGTACCACCGGGCCGGCGGGCGTCCACTTCACCGTGGAGGCCACCCCGGCCGGCGGCGGTGACAACACCTACACCTGGGTCGGCGACAACGTCTCCACCACCGCGGAGAACTGGGTACGGATCGGCGGCAGCTACACCATGCCGGCGGGCCTGGCCGCGGCCACCCTCTACGTCGAGGCCGAGGGGACCACCCCGTACCTGCTGGACGACATCAGCATCACCACCCCGGATGGCGGCGGCGGGCCGGAACCCGGCACGCTCGTGATCGACACCGACTTCGAGGACGGGCTCGACGGTTGGGGGCCGCGGGACGGCGGACCGGGCGCCCCTACGGTCGCGCTGACCGACGTCGCGCACGGCGGCGAGGCCGCGGCCCTGGTCAGCAATCGGGTGAACCAGGGCGCCGGCATCGGCCGCGACGTGAGCACGGTATTCGAGACCGGCGTGACCTACGAGTTCAGCGCGTGGCTGCGGTTCGCCGAGGGACAGCCGACCGACCAGATCTGGCTCAGCCTGGCCAGTACGAGCGGCGACAGCCAGTCGTTCAGCACCCTCGCCCAGTTCGACGGGATCACGAACACCGGCTGGACCGAGGTGACCGCGAGCTTCACGATGCCGGCGGCCGACAGCGCGCTGCTCTACTTCGAGTCCCGGTGGCAGGACGGCGAGACCGGAAACACCAGCGACTTCCTCGTCGACGACGTCGTGGTACGCGTGCCGGAGCCGCCGGTCATCGAGGATCTCACGCCGATCCACGAGACGACCGACTTCCCGATCGGCGTCGCAATCGACAGCCGCGAGACGGTGGGCGCCGCCGCCCAACTGCTGACCCGGCACTTCAACAACATCACGCCGGAGAACCACATGAAACCGGAGGCGTGGTACGACGAGGAGCGCAGCTTCCGCCCGCACGACCAGGCGATCGCCCTGATGGACTTCGCCCGGGCCAACAACCTGGGCCTCTACGGTCACGTACTCGTCTGGCACAGCCAGACCCCGGCCTGGTTCTTCCAGGACGAGGCCGGCGACCCGCTCAGCACGTCAGCCGCCCACCAGCAGGTCCTCCGCGACCGGCTGCGTACACACGTCTTCGCCGTCGCCGAGTCGCTGAGTGACCGGTACGGTCCGTTCGGCTCCGCCACCAACCCGCTGCGGGCCTTCGACGTGGTCAACGAGGTCGTCGCCGACAGCGGCGAGTTCAGCGACGGCCTGCGCCGCAGCGAGTGGTACCGGATCCTGGGCGAGGAGTTCATCGACCTCGCGTTCGAGTACGCGGACGAGGCGTTCAACGACGTCCACGCGGTCGCCGGCACCGACCCGGTCACCCTGTTCATCAACGACTACAACACCGAGCAGAGCGGCAAGCAGGGCCGGTACAGGGCGCTGGTGCAGCGGCTGATCGCGCGCGGGGTACCGGTCGACGGGGTGGGCCACCAGTTCCACGTCTCCCTGGCCACCCCGACCGCCAGCCTCGGGGCAGCGCTGGCCGCGTTCGGGGACCTGCCGGTCATCCAGGCCGTCACCGAGTTCGACGTCACCACGGGGACCCCGGTGACGAGTGCGAACCTGATCGAGCAGGGCTACTACTTCCGGGACGCGTTCCGGATCTTCCGGGCGTACGCGGACGACCTGTTCGTGGTCACCGTGTGGGGCCTCACCGACGGCCGGTCCTGGCGGGTCGGCAACGGTGCCCCGCTCGTCTTCGACGACAACCTCCGGGCCAAGCCCGCGTACCACGGCGCGGTGGACGGCGAGCTTCCGGCCCGGCTGCGTACCGCGAACGTCTTCGCCGGCGACGTCGCCCTCTCCGGCACCGCCACCTCCGACCTGACCTGGCGCAAGCTTCCGCTGCACCCGGTGGAGGACCTGGCGAAGTTCCAGCTGCGCTGGGCTCCGGACCATCTGACGGCATTCGTCACCGTCTCCGACCCCGCCGCCTCGGCCGGCGACCAGGTCAGCTTCGTGCTCGGTGACCAGACCTACACGGTGGCCCGGAACGGCACCGGGAACGTGCCCGCCGTGGCGAAGGAGCGCAGCGGTGGCTACGACATCGTCGCCCACCTGCCGCTGACCGACGCGGCCGAGGGCGACACGGCCACCCTGGACGTCCGGGTCGGCAACGACGGTCGTACGGCCGTCTGGAACGCCCCGGGCGCGATGGGCACCCTGGCCCTGGTCGAGGAGCTGTCGTACCTGGAGGTCACCCAGGCCCGTACGGCGCCGGTGGTCGACGGCGCGGTGGACACCGCCTGGGCCGACGCCCGCGCGGTCACGACCGCCAAGGCGGTCTCGGGCACGGACGGCGCGATCGCCACGGTCCGTACCCTGTGGCGGGACCAGACGCTCTACGTGCTCGCCGAGGTCGCCGACCCGGTCGTGGACGTCTCCGGCTCGGACCCCTGGACCCGGGACTCGGTGGAGATCTACGTCGACGGTGGCAACGTCAAGAACGGCCCCTACCGCTACGACGACACCCAGATCCGGATCAACGCGGAGAACGGCGTCTCGTTCGGCACCGGTGACGAGGCGTTCCAGCGGGGCCGGCTGACCAGCGCGGCGGTCCGCACCGACACCGGGTACACCGTCGAGGCGGCGATCAGCCTGCTGGAGTACGGCGGCCTCGGCACGTTCCACGGGTTGGACTTCCAGGTCAACGACGCCACCGGCGGCAGCCGTACCGCGATCCGGAACTGGGCCGACCAGTTGGGCACCGGCTACCAGACCACCTCGCGTTGGGGAGTGGGTCGGTTGGTCGGCCCGGCCGACGGCAACGTCGATCTCGTGGTCGAGAACTTCACCCAGTGGGACTCGGACGAGGGCGGCGGCTACTGCGCGACCGTCGTCGCCACGAACAGGACCGACAAGCCCGTCGACTGGTACGGCTACGTCGAGCTCGGCGGCCAGATCTACACGGCCTGGAACTTCGCACGGCAGCTCCAGGACGACGGCACCTACCGGATCCGTGGCGATGCCTGGAATCGGACCCTCAAGCCGGGCGCCAGCACCTTCAGCGTGGGCTACTGCGCCAACAACCGCTGAGGAGGTTGGGCGGTTAGCAGGGGGCCCTTCCTATCCAGAAGGCGATAGGAAGGGCCCCTCCTTTCACCTGACGCGGAGGTGGTCCACGACGCGGGTGCCGGGCTGCCTCAGTGCCGCCGCCCACGACCCTGCCGTACGGCCAGCGGTGACCCACCACGGCGCTGCCGTACCGAGAGGATCGTCGCGCCCAGCACGCCGGCACCGAGCAGGATCACCCCGGTGGCCGTCGCGACCCGCATCCCGAGGCCCGCCTCCGGGATGAGGAAGCCCGCGAGGTCGACCAGGAACGACGCGGACGCGACGACGGCGAGCGCCGCCGCAACCCGGTTGAGCCGGCCGTCCAGCTGCGCGGACCGCACCGACGACTCCGACAGCAGCGAGGCCCCGACGTGGTTGAGCAGCCGCTCCGCCCGCTCGTGGGTCCCGTCCAGCCCGATGATGTCCCGAGCGGCGAGATAGGTGGCCCGATGCCCCTGACCGGACTCGACCCGGTACGCGTCGAGCTGGTAGTAGTCGGTCCAGACCGCGTCCAGGAAACGCCGGAACGTCACGCCCTCCAGCCCGAGCGGGGTGGTGGCCCGGGCCAACCCGCCCAGGATGCGCCGGCCGCCGACGATCGCGTCGACCAGGATGGACTGCTGGGCGACCGCGATGTCGGCCGGCTCCAACATGGTCAGCAGGGCGCCGAGATCGTCCCCGGACGCGTCGGCGTCCCAGGCATAGGTGTACGGAAGCAGGATCCGGCACCGGGGCCCCATGACCAGATCCGGCACCCGCGAGTCGGGACTCCACCCTGGACGGGGCAGGACGAAGTGACAGTTGTACCGGACCGAGCGGGGGTCGATCGACGTCCAGTCCCGCGTCTCGTTGAGATCCGGCGGTAGCACCAGCCGCTCGAAGAGCCCGGCCTCGACGGCGGCGGCCAGCACCTCCGCCAGGATCGGCGCGTCCGCCTTGCGCAGCGCCCCGTTCACCTCGGCGTCCAGGTCGGCCAAGCCCTGCGCGTCGAGGTCGCTCAGGTCCCGCGCATGCCGCAGCAGGTAGCTCACCAGGACGGCGCCGGCGGCGAGTGCCCGGGCGTGACAGCGGACGATCGTGATCCCGGGCAGCGTCACCGCCGGCCGGATCAGGTCGGTCAGGTCGACCTCGACAGTCCGGTCGGGATTGTAGGCGAGCGAACCGAGGGTGCCGGGTACGAGGCGCACCTCGCCCCGCTCCGGCACCACGAACGAGGTCAGCGACAGGTTCAGCGAGGCGTAGTGCAGCGGGTACGCCCGGGTCTGCACGTGCAGCACGTCGGTCACGCCCCGGCCACCGCCACATGCTCGGGCACCAGCTTCGCCTCCGGCACCCGCACCTCGCCGAGGTACCGACGCTGCACGTCCTCCGGGCTGTGGTTGGTCACCGGCCGGCCGAGGATCCCGGAGATCTCGCCCATGGTCAGATAGCTGGCGTCGTCCGGGACGTTCCGGGTCCGGAACCAGGCGCGTTGCGCCGCCAGCACCGCATTGTCCGCTGTGTCGGCCGGCCAGTAGCTGACCAGGTCGAGTCCGGCACCCAGGGCCCGCCCCAACCCGATGACCTCCCGGGCGGACCGCTCCGAGAGGTAGAAGACCAGACCCTCGGCGACGTACGCGACCGGCCGCCCGGCCGCCCAGTCCCGGGCGTAGGTCAGGAGGTCCCGGCGGGCGTCGGGATCGTCGAGATCCACCCCGAGGTGGGTCACGTCGCGCTCGTCGAGCAGCCCCGCGGCGGTCAGTTCACCGGCCCGTCGGCGCTTCGCCGCCACCATCTCCGGCAGGTCCACCTCCAGCGCGGCGCTGACCGGCAGCAGCCACGGGTACGCCGAGAAGCCGGCCCCGCACACCACCAGCACCGTGGCCGGGTCCCGCTCCAGCCGCCGGGCCAGGGTGTCCCGGATCAACCGGCCGCGCAGCGAGACGACGAGGTCGTCGTACGGGTACACCGCCTCGGCGTACTCGTCCCACAGCCCGCGTACGGTCGGGCGCTCCGGCTCGGGAATCCAGTGCATGGCCGTCGGATCCCCGGCCAGGTCCGGGAGCCGGGCCCGCGATTCGTTCACCAGGTACGCCGTCGCCGCTACGCCACTGTCCATATCCCCTATGGAATCACGGGTGATCCACCCAGCCCCGGCCGGCCGACTTACCCACCCGTGCGCGGACGGGGTGTCAGGAAGGGCCCCTTCTACACCAGAAAGCGATAAGAAGGGGCCCTTACACCCGAAGCATGTCGTTGACGCAGCGGAGCACCGGAGGGGTGGTGAGCGCCGCCGGGTCCAGTGCTGCCGTGGACCGGACGGTGAAGGTGGTCGACTCCCCCGGCAGGAGCGTGACCAGCGCCTCGTCGACCTCTGCGGACGGGTCGAGCCGGTCCGGGGCGAGCACCAGGTCGCGCAGGATCGTCCGGGCGGTCACCCGGACCCGCACGCCGTCCGGCGACGGCTCGACCGTCGCGTCGTAACCGGCCGGTGGGTAGGCCAGCTCACGGTCCTCGGCGAAGAACCAGAAGGCCCGCTCGTCGTCCCCGCCGTCGGGATTGGCGACCAGCAGCTCGGCGCGTCGGTCGTCCGGGGTGGCGAGGTCCGCCGGCAGCGGCCAGGTGTGTTCCGAGTACGGCGGCACCGCCAGCTCGACCGACGCCTTGGCTCGCGGCTCGCCGGCCAGGGTCAGCCGGGTCACGTCCACCCGACCGGTCCACGGGGCACCGCCGTCGTTGACCGCGACCAGGGCCAGCCCGCCCTGTCTCGGCTGGACGGTGAGCAGCCGGTCGGCGTAGGCGCGGCGTAGCGCGTACCAGAGGGGTTTGCGGCGGCCGTCGCCGTCGACGGCGGCCCAGGAGGTGACCGGCCAGCAGTCGTTGAGCTGCCACACCACGCTGCCCATGCAGACCGGCCGGTACGACCGCAGGTGCTCCACCCCGACGCTGATCGCCCGGGCCTGGTTGAGCTGGGTCAGGTAGTGCCAGTCGTCGAAGTCGCGCGGCGCCGGCAGGTGGGCGACCAGCCCTCGGGCCAGCTTGCGCCGGCCGTCCCCGGCCTTCTGCCGGTGCGCCATCGCGAGCGAGTCCTCGGCCAGCCCGCGCGGATCGGAGATCGCCCGGCGCAGGGTGGCGAAGCTGGCCGGGCCCTGCCAGCCGAACTCGGCGACGAACCGGGGCAGGTAGTCCCGGTAGTGCGCGTAGTCGAGCTGGTTCCAGACCGTCCAGATGTGCATGCTGCCGTGCGCCGGGTCGTTCGGGTGGATCTCCGGCCGCCCCGACCACGGACTGCCCGGCCAGTACGGCCGGGTCGGGTCCAGCTCGGCGAGCAGGTTGGGGAGCAGCGCGAAGTAGTAGCCGGCGCCCCAGCTCCGGTCGGCCAGCTCCGCCTGCCAGCCCCAGTCGTGCCAGCCCCAGATGTTCTCGTTGTTGCCGAACCAGAGCACCAGGCTCGGATGGCTGGCCAGCCGGACGACCTGCTCGGCCGCCTCGGCCCGGACCTCGGTGCGGAACGGCTCCTCCTCCGGGTAGGCGGCGCAGGCGAAGAGGAAGTCCTGACCGACCAGCAGGCCCAGTTCGTCGGCGAGATCGTAGAAGTCCTCGGACTCGTACCGGCCGCCGCCCCAGACCCGCAGGAAGTTGACGCCTCCGTCGCACGCCTGCCGGAGCCGTCGCGCGTAGCGCTGCCGGGTCACCCGGTGCGGGAAGCAGTCGTCCGGGATCCAGTTGACGCCGCGGGCGAAGACCGGCAGGTCGTTGACGACGACGGTGAACGCCGAGCCGTGCTCGTCGGCGGCGGTGTCGAGGCGTACCGAGCGGAAGCCGATCCTCCGCTGCCAGCCGTCCAGTTCGCGGTCGCCCGTGTGCAGGGTGACGGCGAGCGGGTAACGCGGCTGGTCGCCGTACCCCCGGGGCCACCACAGCTCCGGGTCGGCGACGGTGACGGTCAGGTCGACGCCGCGCTGCCCGGGCTCGAGCACCGCCTCGACGACCTCGCCGGCCACGGTGGCCCGGACGGTGAGCGGTGCGTTGGCCTCGCCGCCGTCGACGACGTCGACGGTCTCGGCGGCGTTGGCGGCGTTGGCGGCGTTGGCGGCGTTGGCGGCAGCGAGGTTGGCGGCCTCGGCGGCGTCGGCGCGGTCGACCTCGACGCGTAGCTCGACCCGGCCGTCGGTGCCGGCGACGGTGACCCGGGGGCGTACCTCGGCCAACCGCGCGGTCCGCCAGGTGCGCAGCCCGATCTCCTGCCAGATCCCGGCGGTGACCAGCTCCGGCCCCCAGTCCCAGCCGAAGTTGCAGGCCATCTTGCGGATGAAGTTGAACGGCGTCGGGTACGCGTTCGGTCGGGCGCCGAGCCGTCGTCGCTCCGCCTCGGCATACCGGTACGCCGAGTCGAACCGCACCCGCAGCACGTTGTCGCCGACCCGCAGCGCCGACCGGACGTCGAAGGAGTAGCTCCGGTGCATGTTGGCGGTGCGGCCCAGTTCCACGTCGTTCAGGGTCACCGTCGCTACCGTGTCGAGGCCGGCGCAGACCAGGTCCACCCGGTCGTCGTCCTCGCCGCCGTCCCACCGGAAGGTGGTCTGGTAGCACCAGTCGGTGCGGCCGATCCAGCCCAGCGTGCGCTCGTGCTCGTCCAGATAGGGATCCGGGATCAGTCCGGCGGCGAGCAGGTCGGTGTGCACGCAGCCGGGCACGGTGGCCGGAACCGGGGTGGAGGCGACCGGCTCCGGCAGCTCCGGGTTGCCGGTCGCGGTCAGCGACCAACCGTCGTGCAGGCTCTGCCAGGACGTCACGGGCACCTCGGGGAAGTACGCTCAAGGCATCGACGAATGTCGACTGAACCGGATAAGTAAAGTCACCGTACGGGCGCCCCTTCACCCTGTCAACGGTCCGCGATCCGACCACGGACGGCCTGTAGTCGATGGCCGAGTGGTCCAGATCACGCCCGAACCAGCCTTCCTCTATCTCGAAACTTCCGGAGGCTCTCCGTGGCCCGAACCGGCCGGCTGGCCCTGTCGGCACGATAACCGCATCGCTATGCTTAACCGGGAAAGTTCCGCGCCGACCCGGGTTAGGGTCGGCGCGGATGAAACTGCCGACCCGGGTTCGGGTCGTGCAGACGCAACTGCCGACCCCGGGTCGGGTCGTCGCAGACGAAGGAGCGCCGGGTGAAGCGGCCGACAATCGCGGATGTGGCCCGCCGGGCCGGGGTCTCCAAGGGCGCCGTCTCCTACGCGCTGAACGGCCAACCCGGTGTCTCGGACGCCACCCGGCAACGCATTCTCGCCATCGCCCGGGAGATCGGCTTCAACCCGAACAGCGCCGCCCGGGCGCTCTCCGGAGCCACCGCCAACGCGGTCGGGCTGGCGCTGTGCCGACCCGCCCGGATCCTCGGCATCGAACCGTTCTTCATGGAGCTGATCAGCGGCGTCGAGGCGGAACTCTCCGCCCGGTCGTACGCGCTTACCCTCCAGGTGGTGGCGAGCCCGGAGGCAGAAATCGCGGTCTACCGGCGCTGGTGGGGCGAGCGGCGGGTGGACGGCGTGCTCGTCTGCGACCTGCGGGTGGACGACCGCCGGGTGCCGGTGCTGGAGGAACTGCGCCTGCCGGCGGTGGTGATCGGCGGGCCGGGGCACAGCGGCGGGCTCGACCACGTCTGGTCGGACGAGGCGGTGGCCCTGACCGAGGTGCTCGAATACCTGGTCGCGCTCGGCCACCGCCAGATCGCCCGGGTCGGCGGACTGCCCGGGCTGCTGCACACCGAGATCCGCACCGAGGCGTTCGGTACCGTCTGCCGTCGGCTCGGCCTCGACCGGACCGTCACCGTCTCCTCCGACTACAGCGGCGAGGAGGGCGCCCGGGCTACCCGGCGCCTGCTCAGCTCCGCCGACCGACCGACCGCGATCGTGTACGACAACGACGTGATGGCGATCGCCGGGCTCTCGGTGGCCCAGGAGATGGGGCTGGCCGTCCCGACCGACGTCTCCATCGTCGCCTGGGACGACTCCCCGCTCTGCCAGCTCGTCCACCCGTCGCTGACCGCGCTGCACCGGGACATCCCGGCGTACGGCGCACACGCCGCCGGTCGGCTCCTCGCCGCCATCGCCGGCCAGCCGCTCGGCGACTTCCAGGACGAGACCGCCCACCTGATCCCGCGCGGCAGCACGGCACCGCCCCGGCAACCCTGACCGCGACCGCCGGCAACCCTGACCGCGACCGCCGGCAGCACGGCGCCGCCCGGCGCGGGGCGTCGGCTGCGGCCGTCCGACCGGCAGCCGATACCATCGGCGGCGAGGCGGAGCCCAGCCAGGAGGACGAGATCGTGCACGTACCACCGATTCCCAGCCTGACCGCCAGCGACCCGGAGCTGGCGACGCTGATCGAGTCCGAGGCCACCCGGCAGCACGACAAGCTGCGGATGATCGCCTCCGAGAACTACGTCTCGACCGCCGTCCTCGAGGCCAGCAGCACGGTGCTGACCAACAAATACTCGGAGGGCTATCCCGGCCGCCGCTACTACGAGGGCCAGCAGTTCATCGACCCGATCGAGACGCTCGCGGTGACCCGGGCCCGGGAACTCTTCGGAGTCGACCACGCCAACGTCCAGCCGTACTCCGGCTCCCCGGCGAACCTCGCCGTCTACCTGGCGTTCCTCTCCCCCGGTGACACCGTGCTCGGGATGGCGCTGCCGATGGGCGGCCACCTCACGCACGGCTGGTCGGTCTCGGCCACCGGAAAGTGGTTCAACCCGGTCCGCTACGGCGTCTCGGCGGAAACGGGCCGGATCGATCTCGACGAGGTACGTGACCTGGCCCGCCGGGAACGCCCCAAGCTGATCTTCTGCGGCGGCACCGCCGTGCCGCGCACCATCGACTTCGCCGGCTTCGCCGAGATCGCCCGCGAGGTCGGCGCCGTGCTGGTGGCCGACATCGCGCACATCGCCGGCCTGGTCGCCGGTGGGGCGCACCCGTCGCCGGTCGGGCACGCCGACGTGATCACCACCACCACGCACAAGACCCTGCGCGGCCCGCGCGGCGCCATGATCATGACGACCGCCGCGCACGCCACCGCGATCGACAAGGCGGTCTTCCCCGGTCTGCAGGGCGGTCCGCACAACCACACCACCGCCGGCATCGCGGTCGCGCTCCGGGAGGCCGGCACCGAGGAGTTCCGCCGGTACGCCCACCAGGTCGTCGCCAACGCCAAGGCGCTCGCCGCGGCGCTGACCGAACGGGGCTTCACGCTCTCCTCCGGCGGCACCGACAACCACCTGATCCTGGCCGACCTGAGCAGCAAGGGCATCGCCGGCAAGCCGGCCGCGCAGGCGCTGGACCGGGCCGGCATCGAACTCAACTACAACACGGTGCCGTACGACCCGCGCAAGCCGTTCGACCCCTCCGGCATCCGGCTCGGCACCCCGGCGCTGACCACCCGGGGCCTGACCGAGGAGCAGATGCCGCAGGTCGCGGCCTGGATGGACGAAGCGGTCACGGCCTCGCTCAAGGACGACGAGGCGACCCTCGACCGGATCGCCGGTGAGGTGCGGGAGCTGCTGGCGACGTATCCTATGCCGGGCTACGCGGCCGGCTGACCGGCCGTCAGCGGGACGGGCTGGGAAACTCCTCCAGGTACGCTTCGACCCGCTCGGCCGGAGCGGGTCGGGACAGGGCATACCCCTGGCCGAGCCTGCAGCCCGCCTTGCGGGCCTGCTCCACCTGCCCCGGCGACTCCAGGCCCTCGGCGATGATCTCCAAGCCGAAGCGTCGACCGAGGCTGACCAGTACGTCGATGAAGGGCTTGCTCTCGCCCTCCCGGTTGCCGCCCTCGGTCACCAGCGTCCGATCGACCTTGAGGAAATCGACCGGCAGCCGGCGGAGTTGGGCCAGTGACGCCTGCCCGCTGCCGAAGTCGTCCAACGCGGTCCGTACGCCCAGCGCCCGCAATCCGGCGAGCTGGGTCACCACCGCCGGCACGTCGACCCCGCCCCGCGGCTCCGCCAGCTCCAGCACCAGCCGGTCCGGCTCGATCCGGTGCTCGGCCAGCGAGGTGCCCACCCAGTGGACGAAGTCGGGTGCGACCAGTTCACCGGCCGAGATGTTGACCGACATCCAGAGCCGCCGGGGCCGGTCCGACCAGGCGGCCAACTGCCGGCAGGCGTTGTCCAGCACCCAGCGGCCCAACTCCTCGACCAGCATCAGGTCCTCGGCCACCGGCAGCAGTTCGGCCGGCAGCACCGTACCGAGCGCGGGGCTCCGCCAGCGCAGCAGCGCCTCGGTCCCCACCGGCTCCCGGTCGTCGAGGTCGAGCACCGGCTGGTAGACCAGGTCCAACTCGCCCCGCCGCAGCGCACCCGGCAGCTCGCGCTCCAGGTCGAGCCGCCGGGTGAACTGCTCCTCCAACTCGTCGTCGTACCACTCGACGCGGTTGCGGCCGAGCTGCCGGGCCCGCAGCCGGGCCAGATCGGCCCGACGGAGTACGTCGTCGACACCGTCCCCACCGGAGAGGTCGGCCAGCCCGATGCTGGCGCCGAGCTGCAGTACCGCGCCGGGCATCTGGTACGGCTCGGTGAGCCCGGTCAGCAGCCGGGTCGCCATCGCGTACGCCAGCACCGGCCGGTCCACGGTCACCACCGCGAACTCGTCCCCGCCCAGCCGGGCCACCAGGTCGGCGGCCCCGACCCCGGTCCTGAGCCGCCGGCCCGCCTCGGCGAGTACGGCGTCGCCCATCTGCCGCCCGTGCACGTCGTTGATCCCGGACGTGCCGTGCAGGTCGATCACCAGCAGCGCGCCGGTGTGCCCCGGCATCGCCCGCTGGGTGACGATCGTCCGCATCAGTTCGCGGCGGTTCGCCAGCCCGGTCAGCTCGTCGGTGAAGGCCAGCTCGTTGAGCCTGCGCTCCAGCCGCCGGCGTTCGCTGACGTCCCGGACGTGCACCACCAGCGCGGCCACCTCGGGCACGGCCCGCTGGTCGCTGATGGTGGACTCGGTGTCCCGCCAGGCACCGTGTCCGTCCAGCAGCCGGGCGGTGACCAGTTGCGGGCGCCCGGTCGGCACGTCCCGCCCGGTGAGCACGTCGGTGAGCACCCGGGTGACGTCGGCGGCGTCGTCCGGATGCATCAGGTTGGGGAACGCCCGGCCCCGCACATCCGCGTCGGAGAGCCCGAAAAGCCGGGCCGCGGTCGGCGACTGCCAGCGGATGAGCAGATCCTCGCCGACGATCATGGTCAGGTCGTTGGCGCCGGAGACCAGCGACCGGAAGTGCGCCTCCTGCTCCACCAGCCGCCTGGCGTACCGGCGGATGTCCAGCATCACCAACACCTCCCGGACCACCAGGGTCGGGATCACGGCCAGACCCAGCAGGATCGAGGTGGTGTCGAAGTGTCCGGCGGTGGCCAGGTGCCAGAGCGCGGAGAGCGTCGCCAGGATCGCCGGAATGGTCAGCAGCGGGTAGGCGGTCAGGGTGGTCTGCGGCTCGGTCGGCACGGTCGGCGGCTGCGCCGGCGGATGGGCCCGACGAGCACCGGCGGCGATCAACGCCGGGCCGGCGACCAGCGAGATGGCGACCAGCGGCAGCGCCCGCGCCGGTGCGCCGTAGGCGATCAGCGCCGCGATCAGCGAGTGCCCGAAGATCGCCAGTCCGGCGCCGGTGCCGCAGAGCGCGGCGGAGCGGCGGAACTCGTACGCCCGCAGGGTGGTGATGGTGACCACCGGCAGGCCGACGACCGCGAAGAACGCGGCGACCATGGCGAGCGGCGGCAGGCTGTCCGGCGGGATCACCCAGGCCGAGAAGGCGAGACTGATGCCGAGACTCAGCCCGTCGAATGCACGGCGCAGCCGTACCGGCACCGTGCTGGCGGCGCCGGGCAGCATCACCATGCCGAACAGGTAGAGGACGAACGCCAGCGCCAGGCCGCCGAGCGCCACCATCGAGCGGGCCCCGGCCGGCGCCAGGAGGAGGACGAGCGCGGAGAGCGCGCTGGCGACCAGGCCGAGGCCGAGGAAGCCGGCGCCCCGACACGGGCCGAAGCCGGTCTCGTTCCGGTGCAGTCGGATGGCCAGCCGGACCAGCCGGGCGGCGGCCACGGCGGCGGCCGCGCCGACCGCAGCCGCGATCGTGGCGTACGGCGGCAGCGCGCCGGCGTGGGCGGCGAGCAGGACGCCTGCGGCGAGTAGCGGGGCACCGGTTTCGGTGGTCCGGACGACCAGCCGGCGGGCTCGGCCGTCCGCGATGTGCGCCACGAACATGGCGGGAAGCCTTCGCAGAGGGGGCACGGACGTGGTGCAGGTCAGGTCGGTCCGGCCGAAGGGCCGAAACCAGTCCTATCAACCCCCAACGATCGACAGGGGGCGCGGTTACGTGTTGAATCTTTCCAAACCCCCGCCGGTGCGCGCTCGTGGCCGTAGGCGGATGCCGGGGCGCATGTGCCGCGCCGCCGGGTTGAAAAGGTTCACTCCGCTTGCTCGAAGTTCACTCCGGTGTACTCGAAGAATCTTCCCCCAGTCGGTCAAGTCCGCTCCACCCCGGCCGGCCCGGGGAGCGATTCGGGGAGCGATTCGGGCGACCCGACCGCACCCACCCGGTCCGGCCGGCCGAGGCCCACGGCCGGCCGGCCGGGTCGGGGTGCGAAAATCACCAGGTGGGAAAGACCGGCACGCTCCGCTTCCGGCACAGCCAGGCGATCTGGGTGGCCGCCCTCATCGCGTTTCTCGGTACCCTTCCGTTGGCCACCGCCCGCTGGTATCTCCTGCCGCTGCTGCTGGTTCCGCTGGCGGTCGGCGTGTGGGCCTGGCGGGCCGGCACCGACGCCGACCGGGCCGGGGTACGGATCCGGGCCCTACTGGGCGAGCGCCGGATCGCCTGGTCGGAGATCGTGGAGCTGGCGTCCGACCCGCGTGGCCAGGCGGTGGCACGACTCCGGGACGGCCGTACGGCGGCACTGCCGGCGGTCCGGGCCGCCGACCTGCCCGGCCTGGTCGCCGCCAGCGGTCAGCCGCTCGGCAGGTCCCGCCCCGCCCCCGAGTCCCGCCCCACCCCGGAGCGACCCGACCCGGCCGGTGACTGAGCACCCGGGTCAGTACCCGTCGACCCGCCCGGGTCGTACCCGTCGAGCCTCCCGGGTCAGTACCCGTCGACCACCACGTTGAGCAGCGGAGTTCCGGCCACGAACCGGCGCAGCTGCGCGCCGGCCAGCCGGTAGGCGCGCGGCAGCAGCCCGCGGACCGCTCCACCGACGTGCGGAGTGAGCAGCACGTTGGGCAGGTCCCAGAGTGGATGTCCGGCCGGCAGCGGCTCGGGCTCGGTGACGTCCAGTGCCGCCGCGAGCCGGCCGGTCGTCAGCTCGGCGACCAGGGCGTCGGTCTGGACCACCGGTCCACGGGCGGCGTTGACCAGCAGCGCACCGTCCGGCATGGCGGCGAGGAAGCCGGCATCGACCATGCCCCGGGTGGCCTCGGTCAGCGGCACCAGCAGCACCACCACGTCCGCCTCGGGCAGCAGCGCCGGCAGGTCGTCGACGCCGTACACCCGCTCGGCGGGGCGGGCGGTCCGGGCGACCATGGTCAGGTCGACCTCGAACGGCGCCAGCCGGGCCCGGGTCGCCGCCCCGATCGAACCCGCGCCGACGACGAGCACCCGCTTGCCGGCCAGCTCGTCGGTGGGGGTGACCTGGTCGTTCGACCACTCGTGCCGGGCCTGGGCGCGCGCGAAGAACGGGAACGAGCGCAGGTACGACAGGATCGCCGCGACGACCCACTCCGCAGTGGACGAATCATGCACACCGCGTGCGTCGCAGAGGGTGACGTGCCCGGCCAGCCGGCCGGCCCAGATGTCCGCCCCCGCCGAGAGCAGCTGCACCACCCGCAGGTCGGGCAGCTTGGCCGCGAGCGGCACCGCGGCGGCCTGGGCGAGGAACGGCGGCACCCAGAACCGGACTCCGGCCGGGTCCGAGGGAAGCTCGTCCGGCGCCGGCGCCACCTCCACGGTGACCCCGTCGGGGATCTCGCCGAGCAGGTCCAGGCCCTCGGGATGGGGGATCCACACCTTCACGGACGCCGACGATAGCCCTCGGCGGGCGGAACCGGACGCTCACCCCTGGCCCGGCGGGTTCTTCCGCCGCCCCGACCGGGCACGCCCGGCGGACGATCGATGGAATACCGGCGGAAGATCGATGAAATGATCGAGCGGCCCGACTGTGCGGCGCGGGTTCGGACTACCCTGGTCCGGGTGAGCGCTCGTCCGTACCCCAGACCCAGCCGTCGACGCGCGGCGGTCGCGCTCTGCGCGGCGGCCGTCCTGGCCACCGGCGGCTGTGCCTTCGGCGAGCCGGAACCGGATCCGGCCGGCGAACCGCCGAGGTTCCCCACCCCGTCGGTCTCGCCGACGCAGGGCGGGGCCGGGCAGCAGGCGGCGGCCACCGTCCTGGCGACCGGGCTGCGGGTCCCGTGGGGGATCGCGTTCCTGCCCGACGGCGGCGCGCTGGTGACCGAGCGGGACACCGCCAAGATTCTCAAGGTCGGCCCGGAGTCGGACACGAAGGGCCTCAAGGTCAGCACCGTGCAGACCGTCGCCGAGGTCGACGCGGCCGGCGAGGGCGGGCTGCTCGGCATCGCCGTCTCCCCCGACTACCAGCGGGACAAGACGGTCTTCATCTACTACTCGACGTCCGAGGACAACCGGATCGCCAAGCTCACCCTGGGCGCCCGGCCGACACCGATCGTCACCGGCATCCCGCTCTCGGGCATCCACAACGGCGGACGGCTCGGCTTCGGCCCCGACGGCTTCCTCTACGCCACCACCGGGGACGCCTCGGAGCGCGGGCTCTCCCAGGACCTCAAGAGCCTCGGCGGCAAGATCCTCCGGATGACACCGGCCGGCAAGCCGGCGCCGGGCAACCCGTTCCCGAACTCCCTGGTCTGGTCCTACGGGCACCGCAACGTGCAGGGCATCGCCTGGGACGGCAACAAGCGGCTGTACGCCACCGAGTTCGGCCAGAACCAGTGGGACGAGATCAACCTGATCCTGCCGGGCAAGAACTACGGCTGGCCCGAGGTCGAGGGGCGCGGCGGCGGGGCGGACGCCGAGAAGTACGTCGATCCGCTGGTCACCTGGACCACCGCCGAGGCGTCCTGCTCCGGCGCGGCGATGATCGACCGGGTCTTCGTCGCGGCCTGCCTGCGGGGCGAGCGGCTCTGGCTGGTGGAACTCACCGCGAACGGCACGGTGCTGGGCCAGCCCCGCCCGCTGCTGGTCGGCGAGTACGGTCGGCTCCGGGCCGCGGTAGCCGCGCCGGACGGCTCATTGTGGATCTCGACCTCCAACCACGACGGCAAGCGGAATCCCGCCCCGGACGACGACCGGATCATCCGGCTGGTCTTCTCCGGCGGTGCGGCCGGAAAGAGCTGACCTGCCCGGCGCGAGCGGGAGCCGGGCCGGCAGGGGCCGGGAGGCCGGCTCCTACCCGGGGTGGAAATGGCCCCGGAGCTGCGGCGGGTTGTGAAGATGTCGCTTTGGGCAGGTGATGATGGAGCATGGACAGGCGGAGGAATGACACCCGAGCCGCCGGGGGCGCATCGCCCCCGGCGGCTCGGCGTGTGCTGCTCCCGGAGACCTTCGCCCGCCGGGTCGGCCCCGCCGCCCGTGCCGCGGTACGGGGCGGTCGCGCCGTCCTGACCTCGAAACCGAGCCGTCGGGCCGGAACCGCACTGTCGATCATCGGCGTCACCGTGCTCGGGATCGTGCTCGGCGCCCTGCTCGCCGGGCGGATGCAGACCGACATCGGGCCGTTCCGGGCGGAAATGGCGATCACACCCTCGCTCGACGGCGGCACCACGGTCACCATTCCGCCGCTCGGCGCGCTTCAGCTCAGCAGTCATGCCGGTCCGGCGCACCTCTCGGTCCGGCTCGGCTCCCTCGACCAGGGCCGCACCGAGGCGCTGATCGACGACCCGGCCAGCATCAGCCGGGCCAGCCAGACCGCGGTCAGTGACGTGACCAACGGGGTGATCCGGGTCGGCGTACGCACCATCGCGGTCTCCGTACTGGCCAGCATGATCCTGGCGGCGCTGGTCTTCCGGCGTACCCGCCGGGTGGCCTGGGCCGGTGGACTGGCGCTGGTGATCACCGGCGGCAGCCTGGGCATCGCCGCGCTGACCTTCCGGCCCGACTCGATCGAGGAGCCCCGGTACGAGGGGTTGCTGGTCAACGCCCCGGCGATCGTCGGCGACGCCCGGCGGATCGCCAACGACTACAGTCGGTACGCCGACCAGCTCCAGCGGATGGTCGGCAACGTCAGCCAGCTCTACACCACGGTCTCCACCCTGCCGGTCTTCGAGCAGGAGCAGGGCACCGTACGGGTGCTGCACGTCTCCGACCTGCACCTGAATCCGACCGCCTGGCAGGTGGTCCGGACCGTCGTGGAACAGTTCAAGATCGACGTGGTGATCGACACCGGAGACATGACCGACTGGGGCAGCGAGCCGGAGGCGTCGTTCGTCGGCTCCATCGGCCTGCTGAAGGTCCCGTACGTCTTCATCCGTGGCAACCACGACTCGCCGGCCACCGCCGCCGCCGTCGAACGGCAGCCGAACGCGGTCGTGCTGGACAACTCCATCGTCGACATCGCCGGGTTGACCATCGCGGGCATCGGGGACCCCCGGTTCACCCCGGACAAGGAGACCTCGCCGGCCGGGTCCGGCAGTCTGCAGGAGACCGTCGACCAGGTGGCCGGGGCCGGGCAGAAGCTCGCCTCGACGATCCGGGTCTCCGGCAAGCCGGTCGACATCGCCCTGGTGCACGATCCGGCGTCGGCCGGCGCGCTCTCCGGCGTCGTACCGCTGGTGCTCGCCGGGCACACCCACCACCGGGAGGTACGCGAACTGCCCCGGGTGCCGGGCGCGATGCCGACCCAACTCCAGGTGCAGGGCTCCACCGGCGGGGCGGGGCTGCGCGGACTGGAGGGTGACGAGCCGACTCCGCTGGCGATGTCCGTGCTCTACTTCGACCAGCAGCAGGCGCTCCAGGCGTACGACGACATCCTGCTCGGCGGCACCGGCGAGGCCCAGGTCAACCTGGAACGGCACGTGGTCGAGGAGCCGGAGCCGCCAACCCCGGCCACCCCGACCCCGACAACGCCCACCCCGGTCCCGCCGGCCGGCGCCCCACCACCGGACCCGACCCCCACCGGCTGACCCCGCCAGCGCCGGGATGTGTCTCAGCCCTCGACGCCGAGCCGGGACAGGATCAGCGAACGGACGGTCTTGGCGTCCGCTCCCCGGGTGCTCTTCATGACCGCCCCGACCAGGGCACCGGCCGCGGCCACCTTGCCGTCCCGCACCTTGGCCGCGATGTCCGGATTGGCGGCGATCGCCTCGTCCACGGCGACGGTCAGCGCCCCGGTGTCGGAGACCACCTCCAGCCCCCGCGCGGCCATGATCTCGCTCGGCGAGCCCTCGCCGGCCACCACACCCTCCAGCACGGTGCGGGCCAGCTTGTCGTTGAGCTTGCCCGCGTCGACCAGCTTCTGCAGCTCCGCCACCTGGACCGGGGTGGCGCCCACGGCGGCCAGCTCGACACCGGCCTCGTTGGCCCGCCGGGACAGCTCGCCGAGCCACCACTTCCGGGCGCCGGCCGGGGTGGTGCCGGCGGCCACCGTCTGCTCGATCAGCTCGACCGCACCGGCGTTCAGCACCGACTGCATGTCGTGGTCGTTGAGCCCCCACTCCTGCTGCAACCGCCGCCGGTGCACCCGGGGCAGCTCCGGCAGCGCCGCCTTCAGCTCGGCGACCCAGGCCGGGTCCGGGGCCAGCGGCACCAGGTCGGGCTCCGGGAAGTAGCGGTAGTCGGTGGCGGTCTCCTTGGACCGGCCCGACGTGGTGTCGCCGGTGTCCTCGTGGAAGTGCCGGGTCTCCTGCACGATCCGGCCGCCGGAGTCGAGCACGGCCGCCTGGCGCAACATCTCCGAGCGGACCGCCCGCTCGACCGAACGCAGCGAGTTGACGTTCTTGGTCTCGGTCCGGGTGCCCCACTGGGCCGACCCGGCCGGCGACAGCGACGTGTTCACGTCGCAGCGCAGCGAGCCCTCCTCCATCCGGACGTCCGAGACGTCGAGCGAGCGGATCACGTCCCGCAGCTCGGTGACGTACGCCCGGGCCACGATCGGGGCCTTCGCGCCGGTGCCCGGAATCGGCTTGGTGACGATCTCGACCAGCGGGATGCCGGCCCGGTTGTAGTCGACCAGCGACTCGGTCGCGCCGTGGATCCGCCCGGTGGCGCCGCCGACGTGCAGGGTCTTGCCGGTGTCCTCCTCCAGGTGCACCCTCTCGATGCCGATCCGGAACAGCTCGGGCTGGCCAGCCTCGCCGACGATCTCCACGTCGAGCCAGCCGTCCACGCAGAGCGGCTCGTCGTACTGGCTGATCTGGTAGTTCTTCGGCATGTCCGGGTAGAAGTAGTTCTTCCGGGCGAACCGGCTCCACGGCGCGATCGAGCAGTTCAGCGCGAGGCCGATCCGGATCGTCGCCTCGATCGCGGCCCGGTTGGCCACCGGCAGCGAGCCGGGCAGCCCGAGGCAGACCGGGCAGACCCGGGTGTTCGGCTCGCCGCCGAAGTCGGTTGGGCAGCCGCAGAACATCTTGGTCTTCGTGCCCAGCTCGACGTGGGTCTCCAGGCCGATCACCGGGGCGTAGCGCTCGACGACGTCGTCGTACGAGGGCAGGACGGTCGTGCTCATCTAGACTCCAGCTCTCGGGCGGCAGCCGGCCCCCCGGCGGCATCCGGACAGAACCCTGCAAGCCTAATCGTTGCCCCGACCCGGGCTCGTCCGGGTTTGACGGCCGGTGCCGGCAGAGGAAGTCCAGCCGCCGGTGCCGGCAGAGGAAGTCCAGCCGCCGGTGCCGGAGTGGGGATCAGGGCGCCGGGTCGGCCGGCGTGCCGGGGCGGACCAGGCCGGTCTCGTACGCCACGATCACCAACTGCACCCGGTCCCGGACGCCGAGCTTGCCGATCGCCCGGGTGATGTGCGTCTTCGCGGTCAGCGGGCTGATGAAGAGGCGCCCGGCGATCTGCTCGTTGGACAGCCCGGTGGCGACCAGCCGGAGCACCTCGCGTTCCCGCTCGGTGAGCACCGCCAGCCGTGCCTCGGTGTCGGTGGCCGCCACCGGCCGGTGCGCGAACTGCTCGATCACCCGACGGGTCACGCTCGGCGAGAGCAGCGCCTCGCCGGCGGCGACGATCCCGACCGCCTGGCGGAGCTGGGCCGGCTCGATCTCCTTGGTGAGGAACCCGCTGGCGCCGGCCCGGAGGGCGGCGAAGACGTACTCGTCGGTCTCGAAGGTGGTCAGGATGATGACCCGGCAGCCGGACATCGCCGGGTCGGTCACGATCCGTTCGGTGGCGGTGAGCCCGTCCAGGCCCGGCATCCGGATGTCCATCAGCACCACGTCCGGGCGCAGCGCACGGGCCTGCCGGACCGCCTCGTCACCGCTGGCCGCCTCGCCCACGACCTCGATCTCCCGCCCCCGGCGCAGCAGGCTGCGGAACCCGGCCCGCACCAGGGCCTGGTCGTCGGCGAGCAGCACGCGGATCGTCACGGCCGGAAGCCTGCCACAGGGATCGTGGCCCGTACCGCGTAGCCGCCGCCGTCGGCCGCTCCGGCGGTGAAGGTGCCGCCCAGGGCCGCCACCCGTTCCCGCATTCCGTTGATACCGTGCCCCGGCACCGCCACCGGCCCGGGGCCGGCGCCGTCGTCGACCACCTCCACCCGGACCGCATCAGGAGTGATCGCCAACCGCACCGTCGCCCGCCGCGCGCCCGCGTGCTGCACCGTGTTGGTCAGGGCCTCCTGGATCACCCGGTAGCAGGCCAGCGCGACCGGCGCGGCGACAGCGCCGGGGTCGCCGGTGACGTCGAGCGCCACCTCCAGGCCGCTGGCCCGGGTGCGGGCGGTGAGTTCGGCCAGGCCGTCCAGGTCGGCCTGCGGGGCCGGGACGCTCTCCGCGTCCGGCCGGTCGTCCGGGGCACGCAGCACGTCGATCAACGACCGCAGGTCTCCCACCGCCCTGGCCCGGACCTCCTGGGCGGTACGCAGCGCGGCCCGCGCCTCGTCGGTGGAGTCGTCCAGCGCCTCGTCCGCCACCCGCAACTGCACGCCCACCACGGTCAGCGTGTGCGCCACCACGTCGTGCAGCTCGCGGGCGATCTGCAACCGCTCCTCCGCAGCCCGGCGGTCCGCCTTCAGCCGCCGCTCCTGCTCGGCGTGGGCCAGCCCGGCGGCGAGTTCGGCACGCCAGCGCAGCCAGTTTCGGAACGCGACCGCGACCGCGATGGTCAGGGCCAGGCCGAGCGCCTCCCCACCGACCTCGCCGATCGCCCGCTGCGCGTCCTGGCCCTCGACCGTCCACTGCCAGTTGACCGCGAACGCCAGTTGGAACAGCCCGGCACCGACCGCCCACAGCAGGCCGTGCCGTCGGGGCGTGTCGTCGGCCGCCAGCAGGAAGAAGATCGCCGAGGCCGGCCAGACCCAGCCGGCCTCGGTCAGCCCGGCGCCCCGGAACGCAGTGATCGCGGCCAGGCTGACCAGCAGTACCAGCACCGGCCAGCGACGGCGCAGCAGCAGGAACAGGGCGAGCCAGGCGGTCAACGGCAGGGTGCCGTCGTAGGTGATCGGCGCCCCGGCGACGGCGGTGCCGACCGGCACCCCGAGCAGGGTCAGGGTGATCAGGGACAGGTTGTTCCAGGTGCTCCGGCGCCGGACGTCCGGACCACCGGCCGGGACCTCCGCGCGCGCCGACACCTCTCGTGCCTGCCCGACCGCCGACCCGACCGGGTCCGGTACTCGCGGGACCGTCGTTGACATCCTGGCCTCCTCCTCCGGCGAGCCTGCCTCACACTGCGTGAGGTCGACGCGTTCGACGGTAGGCGGGATGCTCCGGCAGCGCGTCAGCCCTCGGCCGGCAGCTGCGACTGCGCGGCTGGAGTACGACGTACATCGACCGGAGTACCGAACGTGCCGCACGCGTTGCGTCACCGGTTGGATATAAGAGTCAGCTGGATATAACGGCTGCGATTATATACCTTGTGCTCCGTGCGACTATCGGGAACACGCCTGGGACCAGCCAGCATCGTCGGACTTCTCATCACCGCCGGGTTGGCCTGGCGGACCTGGCTCACCGTGCGGGAAGTCCCGCGTACCAACAGCGACGAGGCGCTGATCGGCCTGATGGCGACCGACATCGCGGCCGGAGATGCGGCGCCCGCCTTCCTCTACGGGCAGCACTACATGGGTGCGATCGAGGCGTGGTTGGCCGCCCCGACGGTGTGGCTCACGGGTCCGTCGGTACCGGCGCTACGGCTATCGACCACGGTCGCCTTCGTGCTCTTCGCGGTGCTGCTATACCGGCTCACGGCGCAGCTCTACACACCATGGTTCGGCGTTCTGGTCACCGGCCTGCTCGCCGGAGGATCGGACCGGGTCGTCAAGGACCAACTGATCGCCAACGGCTTCGCTTGGATCGTGCCGGGCTGCGTCGCCCTGCTCTGGGGAGCGTTGCGCCTGGCCACCCCGGTGCAGCACCACGACCTCCGACACACCGGGGCGGGAGGCGCGGGCCGCCGCCGGCTCGTCGGGTTCGCCGGCTGGGGGCTGGTCGCCGGGCTGGTGGCCTGGACGGACTGGCTCGCCGCACCGTATCTGCTCGGCGCGGTGGCGCTGCTGGTGGCCGGTAGCCGGCGCGAACTGCTCGGCCGGGCCGGTCTCCTGGTCGGCGCGGGCTTCCTGGTCGGGATGGCACCGCAACTGCTGCACGACCTGACCAGCCCTCTGGCGGACAACTCGACCCTCGCGTACCTGCGGATGGCCTTCGGGCAGGCGCCCTCAGGAGAATCGCCGAGCACACTGGCCCGACTGCACGGTGGGGTGATGGTCGGTGTGCCGATGCGGATGGGGCTCTGCGGGCCGAATGCCTGTTCGCCCCTGGCGCAGCTTCTCGGACCGGCCATCGTCGGGTCGCTGATCGGCGCCACGCTGCTGGCCGGCCGTCGGCCGCGTCAGGCAGGGCGACTCGCGCTCGCCGCGCCGGGACTGCTGACGGTGGGGCTCTACGCGGCCAGCTCGCCGGCCGGTGCGACCCCGACCGAGAGCGTCCGATACCTGTGCTGCCTGGTGATCTCGCTTCCCGCCGTACTCTGGCCACTCTGGTCGCTCGCCCGGCGGACCGGGTCGGCCCGGTCTGCCTGGCCGGCCCGTGCCGGGATCGGGATCCTGGTGGCCATGGCCGGGGCGGCCGGCCTGGCCGTGCTGCCCACGGTGGATGGACACCGACGGGCGGCCGACGCCGAGCGGGCCCTGGTCGCCGAGCTCGACCGGCGTGGCATCGACCACCTCTACACGGACTACTGGACGTGTCAGCGGTTGATGTTCGCCACCGAGCGGCGGATCGGCTGCGGCAGCGTCACGGCACAACTGCGGCGCGGCGCCGACAAGACGCCGGGGGCACGGGCCCGGATCGAGGCCGCGCCAGAACCGGCCTATGCCTTTCCGGTGGACAACCCGGAGGATGCCGCGTTCGCCGGTTACCTTCGTGGGCTACCCGACGGCCCGACGGTGCTGGCCGGCGCGGTGGAGGTTGCCGGCTACCGCCTCTACCTGCCGGTCGGCCGGCTGGCGGTACCGGTCGACCGGGCCGACAGTCCGGCTCGTTGATATATCGGTATCCGGAATATATCCTGCCGTGATGGCGTCCATTCCGCTGAGTGAACCCGCGCTGCTGGTCCTCACCATCCTCGCCGGCGGGCCACAACACGGTTACGGCCTGATCAACGAGGTGGAACAGGTCTCCGGTGGACGACTACGGCTCCGCACCGGCTCGCTCTACGCCCTGCTCGACCGCCTGCGTACGGCGGGTCTGATCGAACTCGACCGTGAGGAGGTGGTCCAGTCCCGGCTGCGGCGCTACTACCGGCTCACCGGGCTGGGTGCCCGGGAGCTAGCCGCCGAGAGCGAGCGGCTGCGCCAGACCGCCGACGCCGCCGACCGGGGTCTGCGACGGCTCCGCCTCGGGGGCGCATCGTGAGCGACGTTCTGGAACGGCGCTACCGGCTGTTGCTCACCGCGTTTCCGGCACGACACCGCCGGCAGTACCACGAGGAGATGCTCGGGGTCCTGCTGGACCGGTCCCGGCCCGGCCAGCGCCGACCGACCCTGACGGAGGCGGCCGACCTGCTGACGGCGGCTGCCCGGATCCGACTCCGGGCGATGTGCGGCGCCGTCATCGACGACCGGTGGCGCAGTTCGGGAGCGGTGATCGGCATCATCGCCGCCGTCCTGCTCGCCAGCCTCGGACTACAGACCATCGCGTACGGCACCGGCTGGGCGCTGTTCCTGGACGACGTGTTCGACCGGCCGCCGGCGCAGGTGCTCCGCGACCTCGCCTGGCTGCCCGTGGTGATCGCCGCGATCGCCGGCTGGCGGACCGGCGCCGCCACGATCGCCTGGCTGGCCACCCTGGCCGAGACCGTACGGCTGGCCGACAACTACCACCGGCTCCCCACCGACCTCGTGTACGGCATAGGGCCGCTCAGCCTCGCCCTCCTCGCCTCGGCCGGGCTGACCCTCGCGGTACGACACCAGCCGGTGCGCAACCTGCTGGGCCGGTGGAAGACCGGTCTACTGTTGCTCGCCGGTCTGCTGGTCAGCGGCATCGGAGTGATCCGAGCGCTCCAGGTCGAAGTCGTCACGCTCGCCAATGGAGGAACGGGCTACCGGACCTCCGCGGGACTGGCCGTGTTCAACAGTCCGTACCTGTTCGTCAACCCACCCGTGGCGGCGCTGTACCTGACCGCGCTGATCCTGTTGCTGATCGTGCTCTTCCGACTGGCCGGAGCGGTCCGCCGCCGAACCGTGGCGTTCGCGCTGCCCGTCGTCTTTCTCTACCTCGTGGCCGGCCACGGCTTCACCGACTACGTCGGCACCGCACACCAGTCCGTCCCACCGCTCCCGCTCGGGATGGGACAGTGGCTCCTGCTCACGCTCACGCCGATCGGAACGCTGGTGCCGGCAATCGCCCTGATGCACTGGTACGAGCGTCGCCGCCGCCCGGACCTCGCCGGGTAAAGCCCCGGTCCGCCGGCCGAGGCGTGCCGGGCCTTGTCAGGAAGGGCCCCGGCGCAGCGCGGCGGCGCTGTCCGGGGCGGGCGGCCCGCCCCGGACAGCGCCTGGATGGTGGCGACCTGTCGGAGGATCAGAGGTTTCTGGTCTGGTTGTAGAGGTTCAGCGCGGTGTTGTCGAAGTACGGCGAGATCATGATGGTCGGGTTGACGATCCGGTCGATCCGGCTGTTGACGCCGTACAGCCAGCCCCAGTTGCCGTCCCAGTTGAGCAGCCAGCCGCCGCCGCTGGAGCCCCGGGTCATGTCGCAGGGGATCCGGATGGTCTGGGTGGCGCCCGGGGACTCCGGCTGCGAGTTGCCGGAGCAGCGCATCAGGTTACCGCCGTCGAAGGGTGCCTCCTGCGGGTAGCCGAAGGCGTTGATCGGCACGTTCAGGCCCTGGTTGATGGTCAGGCCCTGCCCGCCGAACTGGGCGACGATGTGCTGGCCGTTGAGCGTGTTCATGATCGCCACCGCCATGTCCTCGGCGAAGTTGGAGCTGGCGGTCCAGCCCGGCGCCGGGAACAGCCGGGACGCGGTCCAGGTGCCGAACGGCCGGGGATTGGCGAGATCGTCGTCGTACGCGGGCACGAAGGCCCAGTTGGTGGCGACCGCACCGCCCGGACCGCCGGGGTGGGTGCAGTGTCCGGCGGTCCAGACCGTGTCCTGACCCTCGGAGTTGATCACCGTTCCGGAGCAGACGAAGTTGCCCGTGGGCAGGGTGAAGAAGACCTTGCCGCTGGTGCGCGCGGTCGGGTGGTTGGAGGCGAGATTCGGGTTCAGCGCGGCCGGCACCGGACCGCTGTTCGGCGTACCCAGCTCACCGGCGGCCGGTGGGATGGTCAGCCGAGGGCCCCGCTCGGGTGCCGCCTGGCGGGCGGCCTGTCCGCTGTCGATGTAGCGCTCGACCGCCTGCCGGTAGGCCGGCGACTCCTCGACCGGCTGCGCCGCCCGCATCCGCTCCGGCGTCCAGTACGCCACGATCGCCTGGTGCTCGGTGACACCCGACCCGTACGCGGCCCGGCCGGCCGCCCACGCCGCCGCGGTGACGCCCGGGTCCAGGCCCGGTGCCGGGGCGGCGCCCGCCGGCTGGTGCAGGGCCAGCGCGGGTACCGCTGCCGTCACCAGCGCAATCGCCACCGATGTTACCCAGGTGGCCCGCTGTGCTAGGACTCTCATGGACTGGTCCCTCCTCGGTAGACACCTGCGCCGGACCCCCTCCGGCGCGACTACTGAACAAGAGGGTCATCGATGCCTGGCCGTACCGCCCGGGATCCTGGACCTGGCTGGACACGACTGGACACGGTCGGCTGCTCACGGCAGCGGGATCAGGAAACCGGGCCCCTCGGGGTCGAGGCGCACGCAGCACAACTCCGGGTCGCCGCAGACCGGGCAGCGACCAGACCGGTCGGGCGACCGCCAGCATGTTCCCGAGGTAGGGGTCCTGCACCTGGCAGCGGGTCGGCGGCACAACCTACGACTGCGGCAGTGGCGCATCGACCACCTCATCCGCATCCTTCAGGACAAGGTGGACACCGCACTAGGCAGGAGGGGCCGGCGGCGGGTCGGCCCGTGGCAGACACCCGCAGCTGCCCGGCTGGAGCAGCACGTACACCGGACGGAGTACTGGTCGTGCCTCGGCAGCGCCCCGATCGGAGGGGCCGGGGCGGCCGGTGTCCCCGCCCACCGGTCGACCACAGATGTCCGCCCGAGCACTCAGGAGGTGCCGGCACCGTGGAGCAGGACGGCGACGGCCAGCACGCAGAGCAGCCCCACCGGCAGACCCCAGCGGACGGCCCGGGTACGCCAACCGGGCGCCTCCGGGGACGGGCCGACGGCCCGGTCGGGGAGGAGCCGGCCGGAGACGAGCGGCCACCAGGCCGCCACCAGCAGCAGCACGCCGGCGCCGAGCGGAAGCCAGCCGGGCAGCCGGAGAGCCACCTGGGGCCAGAGCAGCACCGGTACCGCCGTCAGGGCGATCGCGACCGCGCCGACCAGACCGAACCGCCAGTCCGGCGCACGCCGATACGCCCGGCCGGGCCGGAACAGCAGCGCGACGACGAGGACGATCCCGGCCATACCGGCGAGCGCCGAGACGAGCTGGCCGAAGGTGACCTCGGCGGTACCGTGCCCGGTCACCGCCTCCACCCCGGCGAGCAGCGCCATCACCCCGACCAGACTGGCGGCGGCGACGAGGCCGCCCGGCCAGGGTGACCGCCGCCCGCCCGGGTCCGGTCCCGCCGAGTCGAGCCCGTGCGCGAGTGCCGCCGCGTACTCGGCCGGCTCGCCGAACGCCTCGGTCGGGTCCGTGCCCGGACCGGAGCAGTAGGTGTCGACCTCGGCCAGGGCCGCGCGGATCTCCGCACGGGGCATCCCCCGCCGCCGGGCCTCAGCAGCGAAGGCCGTACGCCAGGCGTCCAGGGACGAACTCCGGGGCATCATCGGACTCACCCATCAACCCCCCTCGCATGGCTGGTCTTGGGAGAGGTCCAGCGCTGTCGGGTCCACCGTGACCCCATCGCCTGAATCGCCCGTCATGACAAGGAACCTAATAGATCACGGCGGTGTCACCGGCCCAAGGCAACCACCCGGCCAGGTGTGGCTACCGGCGAGCTGCGCCGCCCGCCCGCCCGACCGGCGGCACCCGGTGCAGTCCGGCGATCCGGACGTAGACCTCGCGGCGCTCGACGGCCTCGCCATGCCGATCGAGCACGTAGCCGGTGAGCCAGATCCAGCCATAGTAGGTCGGCCGGTCACAGACCGACACCACCCGCAGCAGCAGCGCCCGGTCACCGGCGAACTGCACGCTCGCCGCCGCGCCGATCCGCAGCACCTCGCCGGGTCTGGGCCGGCTCATCAGGGCAGCGGGATCAGGAAACCGGGTCCGCCGGGGTGGAGGCGTACCCAGCACAGCTCCGGGTCGCCGCAGACCGGGCAGCGGCCGGCCTGGTCGGGCGAGTGTGCGTCGGCCAGCTCGGCAGAGCGGAGCAGGATGTCGACCGAGGTGTACGGCACCGGCTCATCCGGCCGGTGCCAGGCGACGAACCGGTTGTGCAGCCATCCGGCGGGTACGTGTCGCAGATCCTCGGCCGCGACCGCCAGCACGTTCCCGAGGTACGCCCCGAGCGAGCCGCGCAGCGGTCCGAACTCCGCCCGCAGCTCGCGGCGGCGGCTGGGGCAGGGCCAGTCGGCAGCGCAGGTGGCGCAAATCCAGTCCGGGCCCACCGGATCGTGTTCGGTCATCCCTGATCCTCCTCGGTCAACCAGTTCGCGCGACCGATCGGAACGTGCTGCCTGCTGTGTCACGGCCCGCCGGCCCACCGAGGCTAACTCAGATCATTGAATTAGGATCCTAAACCCGTGGTACAGATAGTCCCCCAGTATGGGAAGGGTGGCGCGGCGGAGGTGTTCGCCGGCAGCAAGCCCTCATACTCAGACAATGGTCAATCCGACGATCCAGCGACGGCGGCTCGGCAACGCGTTGCGGCGGGCTCGCGAGGCTGCCGGTAAGACCCAGGACGAGGCTGCGGTAGTGATCGACGCCGCCTCCAGCAAGGTGAGCCGGCTCGAACTCGGGCAGTCCGGCCTCCGCCTCACCGACCTCAACCTGCTGATCCAGCTCTACGGCGTACCCGAGGAAGAGGCCGCGTCAATGCGGGAGCTGGCCCGGGCCGGACGGCAGCGCGGGCGGTGGAGCAGCTATCGCAACGTCGTGCCGGACTGGTTCCGGGCGTATCTCGACCTGGAGGGCGACGCCTCGCATATCCGCTGGTACCAGGCGGAGGTCATCCCGGGCATCCTCCAGACCGAGGCGTACATCCGTGGCCTGCACGCCACCGCCCAGCCACGGCTGGAAGCCGACGACATCGACGACCAGGTGGCGGTGAGGCGGACCAGACAGGCGATCCTCGACCAGCCGGACGCCCCGGAACTACACGTCATCCTGAGCGAGTCCGCGCTCCGCCGGAACATCGGCGATGCCGAGACGATGCGGGAACAACTGCTGCACGTGGCGAAGATGTCCCGCCGTCGTAACGTCCGGGTCCAGGTCTTCCCGTTCTCCGCCCAGACGTACGAAACGGCGTCGTTTGGCTTCACGATCCTGCGCTTCGGTGACGAGGCGACCTCCGACGTGATCTACGTGGAGGACTTCATCGACGCCGAATACCTGGATCGACGGGACGCCGTGCGGGCCTACACTCGACTGTGGGACCGGCTCATTGCCGCCGCTCTGGGGCCGGTCGAGTCACGCCGGCTCGTCCAGCGGCTGGCAGACGAGTTGGAGCGGCCCGACACCTGACGAGGTCCACCATGAGCACCCCTCGGCTCACCGGCCTGGTAT
Source organism: Plantactinospora sp. B6F1 (assembly GCF_040120695.1). Lineage (NCBI taxonomy): Bacteria > Bacillati > Actinomycetota > Actinomycetes > Micromonosporales > Micromonosporaceae > Plantactinospora > Plantactinospora sp. B6F1. The sequence continues at coordinate 199,820 of NZ_JBEEAC010000008.1, forward strand.
GGCGCAAGTCCAGCCGAAGCGACAACAACGGAGGGCAGTGCGTCGAGGTCGCAGCCCTGCCCGGCACGTTCGCCGTACGGGACAGTAAGGATCCGTCCGGCCCGGTCCTCACCTTCACCCCGCACGCCTGGACGGCCTTCGTTACCAATGCGACCCGGTTCGACGGCTGATTCGCCTGCTCACGGCCTTGAGCCAGTTGCCGGGGGCGGTCAGCCCTCGACTCGCCGGGTCCCGTGCGCCGAACCGAGGGCCGTCGTCCGGGTCTCGGAGCCCGGCCAGCCCCTGCTCGTCAGAGGCGGCGATAGCCGATCCTGGTGAGGGTGTCCCGGGTGTCGGTCCACCAGCGTCGATACGCGGGCACCGTGCTCAGCCGATCCAGCGAGACGAGTTCACCCAACTGACCGTAATGGTCGCCGATCGAGCGCCTCACCCGAGCCAGTACCTCGTTCAGCACCCGCTTCGGATCCGCTATCCGCTCCACGTCCTTTGGATGCGCCGGCAGCCCCATCGCCGTGTCAGTCCAGCGCACCCCAAGCGCGCGACGAAGCCCGTCCCCGTCCGCGAGCAGCCACGCCTCCGTCTCCCGCACCGGTACGACGGCGACCAGGTGTTCCGGCCGATCTCCCCAGATCTGCCGAAGCGGGCGCAGCCACTCCTCTTCTACCCGGTCGGCACTGGCGCCCTGGTCGTGGTGAAAAAAGATGATCGAGAAGCTGGCTGCGTTGCGCTGGACCAACTTGATGACGTCTGGCAGTGCGCAGGGGCCCTTGCGATCACGTAGCGGTTGCACGTCCGCTACCTCGACCGGGTCGGCGAACTCCGTCCAGCAGAGTTCCGTCAGCGCCCGTCCGAGCAGCCGCGGAAGGAACTGGTCGTCGGTCACCCCTCCGAGATCAACGCGGACGCGAGATAGCGCATCAGCCGTTCAACTCCGCCTGGACCTCGAACTCGGCGATTTCGGACGGACTGACCACCTTGCCGACGAGTACGTCGTCGATCTCGAGTTGCCGCCCTCCACTGATCGCCCGGTGCCGGGTCACCCGGCTACGGGGCTCACCACGCTGGATCCGGGTGACCACGTCCATGAAGATTGCATCACCACGCAGCCCCGATTCGACGGGTTCCAGCGCACGCAGGATGGCCGGCGAATGGCTACTGAGCAGCAACTGCGTCAATGCCGCGTCGCTGGCTTCCAGCTTGGCGTCGAGCGCCCGGGCGACCAGGCTGCGCAGATATTTCACAAACTGCGCCAGTCGCTGCGGAAAGATGCCGTTCTCCGGCTCCTCGAAGCAGATCAGTCCCGCGCCACGTGGATCGTAGAGGGCGGCGAGCAGAGCCATCGCGCGTAGCGTACCGTCGGATGCCACCCGGGCGGAGAACGGCGCCTCCTCCCGGGTCAGGACCTCGACCTGCCGCTGCCGGCGAGCCTCGTCCTCGCGCAGGTGCACTCCGATCACTCCGGGGATCACCGCCGCGAGGTCGGCCGACAGGTCGTTCAACGCGCCGTCCGGCCGGTCCTCGGTGCCCGTCTCGTCCGCCAACCGGCGAAGGGTGTTCGCCAGGTGCGCCCCGTTCGCCGACAGCACGTCCGGGTCGTCGTACGAGTCGGGAGTCCGCAGCGCACTCGGGTCGAGGTGCAGCAGGCGCCAGGACTGCAACTCTCGTTTCAACGCGTACAGCAGTGGAAAATCGGTCGCCGTCGTGAGGCTCGAGAGCACGGTGGCGGTCGCCGCCGTCGCGGGCAGTTTGCGCTTCCGGCCCTGAACCCCCTGCTGTCGGATGCTGAACAACGGGCGGCCCTGCTCGTCGAGTTCGGTCTCCAGGAGGTCTTCCGCGCCGCCGCTATAGACCGCCAGTCGCTTTCGCTGGGCGGGCTGGGACTTGAGCCACCCATCGCCGGACTGCCGGATGCGCCGAGCGGCTTCACTGACGACGTAGGGCCGTCTGCTTCCGCTGTGGGTGGTCGACCTCAGGTCGATTGTCAACTCGTATCGCAGCCGGGAGTGATTGACCTCCGCCGTGTCGCCGAATGCGTCGGTAACGGACCGGTCCAGCAGCACCTCGACCGCGAACGACATCCGGCCGACCTGGTTGCCGTCGATGTGTCGGTGGAATAGGTCGACGAGGTCACCACGCATGGCCTGTGCGGCGTCCAGCACCGGTTCCCCGGCCAGGCGGCTGAGGAACTGGATCGCGTCGAAGAGATTCGACTTTCCTGCGGCGTTCCGGCCGATAATCACGAGAAATGGCGGCACGTCCAGTGCGAATTCGCGAAAGGACTTGAACCCGTCGATCTCGATCCTCGTCAGCATGCTCTCAACTTAGAGCTCCGGCGGGGTGAGGGTGCCGATCACCGACTCCAGCGCGGCGCCGACCCGGTACATCCGGTCGTCCGCCATCGTCGGGGCCATGATCTGCAACCCGACCGGCAGCCCCTCGGAGAGCCCGCACGGCACCGAGATGCCGGGCCCGCCGTAGAGGTTGGTCGGGATGGTGAAGAGGTCCGCCAGGTACATCTGGTAGGGGTCCGCCGTCCGCGAGCCGAACGGGAACGCCACGAACGGCGTCGTCGGTGATATCAGCACGTCGGCCTGCTCGAACGCGGCGGCGAAGTCGCGGGTGATCAGGGTACGCACCTTCTGCGCCTGCCCGTAGTAGGCGTCGTAGTAACCGGACGAGAGCGCGTACGTGCCGAGCATGATCCGCCGCTTGACCTCGGGGCCGAAGCCGGCGTCCCGGGTCAGCGACATGACCTCCTCCAGGCTGCGGTTGCCGTCGTCGCCGACCCGCAGCCCGAACCGCACCCCGTCGAAGCGGGCCAGGTTGGAGGAGCACTCGCTCGGCGCGATGAGGTAGTAGGCCGGCAGCGCGTACTGGAAGTGCGGGCAGGAGACCTCGACGACCTCGGCACCGAGCTTGGTCAACGCGTCGACGGCGTCCCGGAACGCGGCCGTCACGCCCGGCTCGGCTCCCTCGCCGGAGAACTCGCTGACCAGGCCCAGCTTCACCCCGGTCAGGTCGCCGGAGGCACCGACCCGGGCGGCGGCGACCACCTCCGGCACCGGTGCCGGGATCGAGGTGGAGTCGCGGGGGTCGTGCCCGCCGATCGCCTCGTGCAGCAGCGCCGCGTCCAGCACCGTTCGGGCGCACGGGCCGGGGGTGTCCAGTGACGACGAGAAGGCGACCAGGCCGTACCGGGAGGTGCCGCCGTAGGTCGGTTTCGCCCCGACGGTGCCGGTCACCGCGCCCGGCTGCCGGATCGAGCCACCGGTGTCGGAGCCGATCGCCAGCGGCGCCTCGTACGCGGCCAGTGCCGCCGAGCTGCCCCCGCCGGAGCCGCCCGGGATCCGGCCCAGGTCCCACGGATTGCCCGTCGGCCCGTACGCCGAGTATTCCGTCGACGAGCCCATCGCGAACTCGTCCATGTTGGTCTTGCCCAGCATCACCGTGCCGGCGGCGCGCAGCCGCTGCACGATCGTCGAGTCGTACGGCGGGCGCCAGCCCTCCAGGATCTTCGACCCGACGGTGGTCGGTACGCCCTTGGCGGTGAGGACGTCCTTGACCGCCACCGGCACCCCGGCCAGCGGGCCGAGCCGCTCCCCGGCGGCCCGCTTCGCGTCGACCGCGCGGGCCGCCTCCAGCGCACCGTCGGTGTCGACGTGCAGGAAGGCATGCACCCGGTCGTCGACCTCGGCGATCCGGTCCAGGTGCGCCCGGGTCACCTCGACCGCGGACGCCTCGCCGCTGGCGATGAGGGACGCGATCTCCGTCGCGGTCATCCTGGTCACGTCAGCCATGCTGGTCACGCCTTCCCTTCCGCCGGGCCCTCACCGCGCGGGCTGGGTGGCTCGTCCTCGTCCAGGATGCGCGGCACCCGGAACCGGTCCTCCTCGCTGTCCGGTGCCCCGGAGAGCGCCTCCACCCGGGTCAGCCCGGGCACCACCACGTCGTCGCGCAGCACGTTGGTCAACGGCACCGAGTGCGAGGTGGGCGGGATGTCGGCGGCGGCCACCTCGCCGACCCGCGCGACGGCCTGGAGGATCACGTCGAGCTGGCCGGCGAAGGTGTCCAGCTCCTCCTCGGTTACGGCGAGCCGCGACAGTCGCGCCAGGTGCGCGACCTCCTCGCGGGAGATGGCGGACATCGGTGCCCCCTTCGTGCCTTGACGTCTACGCGGCTTCCGCCGTCGACCTTCCCGGCACAGGCCGTCGGCTTCCCGGCGCAGGCCGTCGAATTTCCCGGTGCAGCGTGGCAGGCGCGCCGCGACCTCAGCGAGTCTATTTGTCCCACCGAGCGCCGCCGTCCCCGGCTCCCCCGGCTCCCCTGACGGTCCGGGGTGCGGCGTTCACTCCACGCTCGGATGCAGCCGGGCCGCCGCCTCGGCCCTGGCCGGGCCGCCGTGCTGTCCGGCCCGGCCAACGTCCCGTCCGGGGTGGCCACGATCGCGTCCGGGATGGCCACCGTCACGTCCGGGGTGGGCAGCGTCGCGTCGGGCACGGCCGCCGGTGCCGGTCCGCCCCGCGCCGGGCGGGTCGGCCTCGCCGGCACCGGTCCGGGCGGCGGGGGTGATCGGCCGGTACCGGGCGAGCCAGGTGACCAGGTCCTCCGCCGGCATCGGTCGGGCGAAGAACCAGCCCTGCGCCGCCTCGCAGCCGGCCTCGTGCAGCAGCCGCCAGGTGCGCTCGTCCTCGACACCCTCGGCGACGACCCGCAGCCCCAGGGCACCGGCCAGTTCGATCACCGACCGGACGATCGCCGCGTCGTCGGCGTCGGCCACCATCCCGAGTACGAACGACCGGTCGACCTTCACCTCGGCCAGCGGCAGCCGCCGCAGGTGCTGCATCGACGAGTAGCCGGTGCCGAAGTCGTCGAGCGAGATCGCCACCCCGATCCGGTCCAGCCGGGAGATGGTGGCCAGCACCCGGCGGGGGTCGGCCATCAGCGCTCCCTCGGTCATCTCCAACTGGATCCGGGACGGCGGTACGCCGTACCGGGCGAGCCGCTCCGCGAGCTGGTCGGCGATCTCCCCGGTGTGCAGGTCGCGGACGCTGACGTTGACCGAGGCCCGCAGCTCCAACCCGGCGGCGGACCACTTCGCGAGCTGCTCCACCACGTCGTCGACGACCCGGCGGGTCAGCAGCCGCATCACCGCGCTCTGCTCGGCGACCCGGATCAGCTCCTCCGGGTCGACCATGCCGCGCCGGGGGTGCCGCCAGCGCAGCAGCGCCTCCACCCCGACCACCTCACCGGTGGCGATCGCGATCTGCGGCTGGTAGTAGAGGGTGATCTCACCCGCGTCGTCGGCCCCGGTCTCCAGCACCCGGCGCAGGTCGGCCAGGAGGCTCAGCCGTTCCGCCGAGTTGTGGTCGGACTCGGCGGCGTAGACCGCGACCGGGTCGCCACGGTGCTTGGCCTCGTACATCGCCACGTCGGCATGGCGCATCAGGGTGGCGAAGTCTGCGCCGTGCTCGGGGTAGAGCGCGATCCCGATCGAGCCGTCGACGTCCAGCGGCAGCCCGTCCAGCGGTACCGGTTCGGTCAGCTCCCCGACCACCCGGTCGGCGACCCGCCGGGCGTCGGCGACCCCGTCGAGCCGGGTGGCCAGGATGGCGAACTCGTCCCCGCCGAGCCGGGCGATCACGTCCGGTGGGCGTACGACGGCGGTCAGCCGGGCCGCGACCTCGACCAGCAGCCGGTCCCCGACGGCGTGTCCGAGCGCGTCGTTGACGTGCTTGAAGCGGTCCAGGTCGAGCAGGAGCAGCGCGAGCTGCCCGCCGGGCGCCTGCCTGCCGTGCAGCTCGGCGTGCGCCGCCACCTGCTCGGTCACCTCGGCGAGCAGCGCCTCGCGGTTGGCCAGCCCGGTCAGCGGGTCCTGCCGGGCGAGCTGTTCCCGTTCGGCGGAGAGCCGGGCCATCCGGGAGACGGCGTAGAGCGGCAGCACCATCATCGGTACCAGCGCCGGGCTGGTCCGGGCGGCGGCGACCAGCACCGGGGCGAGCAGCAGCAGCGACCCGGTGGCGAGCAGCTCGAAGCCGAGCCCCTGTCGGAACCGGATCCACCACCGACCGCCGAAGCGCAGCCGGACGGCGCTGGCGACCAGGCCGTGGTTGACGGTCAGCCAGGCGCCCGCCGCGCCGATCGCGACGAGTACGTCGAGTGGGCGGAGCCGGCCGGTCACCGCGTACCCGTCGCCGGGTGCGAGCCGGACGACCGCGTCGGCGGCGGCGAGTGCGCAGGCGTACTGGGCGATGTTGAAGATCGTGCGCCAGAGCGCGTACCGCATCCGCCAGCCGGAGACCAGGACGGCGGCGGCCTGCACCGCGATGGCCGGGCCCGGTCCCCACTCCAGGGCGATGGCGAAGGTGAAGCAGATGGACGGGAAGACGGACATGCTCCGCCGTTCCGCGTACGGGCTGAACGGGCGGGCGTCGAAGGTGACCGCGAGGGCCGCCATCAGCCAGAACGCCAGCGGCAGCCCGGACAGCTCGCCGGGCAGGGCGAGCAGCGACCCGGCGGAGACCCCGACGGCCAGGCCGACGACAGCCCAGACGAAGCCGAAGAACGGCGCCGTCCGATCTGGAGGAACGGAGTTCCGCAGCACGGCGGCCTCCATGTGACCTCCCGAGCCTCTCGGTCTGGGCGCGGCGGGTGCCGCGCGACGTGCCTCCCATGAAACGCCCTGACCCGCACCGTACGGGAGACGACAGACGCGAATCGGGCCTAGTCGTGACTAACTTGAAATACGACGCATCTTGCCCAGACGGTTCCGTCACGGAGTGCTGACTGACCCATCACTAATCGTCACTGACTACGAGCCTACCCGCGGCCTCCGGCCCCTCCGCGAGCAGCGCCGCGAAGCCGGCCTCGTCGAGCATAGGCACCTTGAGGGCGGCGGCCTTCTCCGCCTTGGACCCAGGGTTGTCGCCGACCACCACGAAGTCGGTCTTCTTCGAGACGGACCCGCTGACCTTGCCACCCCGGGTCCGCACCTCCTCGGCCGCCCGGTCCCGGGTGTACGTCGACAGTGTCCCGGTCACCACCACGGTCAACCCCTCCAACGGGCGCGGACCCTGCTCGATCCGCTCCTCGGCCATCCGTACGCCCGCCTCGGCCCACTTCCGCAGCACCTCGCGGTGCCAGTCCACCTCGAACCACTCCCGCAGGCTGACCGCGATCGTCGGCCCGACACCGTCCACCGCCGACAGTTCCGGCTCACCGGCCGCCCTGATCGCGGCGATCGAACCGAACTCCCGGGCCAGCGCCTCGGCCGCGGTCGGCCCGACATGCCGGATCGAGAGCGCCACCAGCACCCGGGCCAACGGCCGGTCCTTCGCGGCGGCGAGACTCGCCAGCAGCTTCTGCGCGTTCCGGCCCAGTGTGCCGTCCTTGCGGACGAAGAACGGCACCCGGGCCAGCCGCTCCTCGTCCAGACCGAAGAGGTCACCCTCGTCGGTGATCACTCCTGTGTCGAGCAGCGCACCGACCGCCTTGAAGCCGAGCACCTCGATGTCCAGCGCCTCCCGGCTGGCCAGATAGAAGATCCGCTCCCGCAGCTGGGCGGGGCAGGTCCGGGCGTTCGGGCAGCGGATGTCGACGTCGCCCTCCCGGGAGGGTGCCAGCGCGGTACCGCAGGCCGGGCAGCGGGTCGGCATCACGAACTTCCGGGCGCCCTCCGGCCGCAGCTCCACGATCGGCCCCAGCACCTCCGGGATCACGTCACCGGCCTTGCGGATCACCACCGTGTCGCCGATCAGCACGCCCTTGCGGTCCACCTCGTGCGCGTTGTGCAGGGTCGCCCGGGCCACCGTCGAGCCGGCCACCTTCACCGGCCGCAGCTCCGCGAACGGGGTCACCCGACCGGTCCGGCCGACGTTCACCTCGATGTCGAGCAACTCGGTGGTGACCTCCTCCGGCGGGTACTTGAAGGCGATCGCCCAGCGCGGCGCCCGGCTGGTCGAGCCGAGCCGGCCCTGGATGGCGACCGGGTCGACCTTCACCACCACCCCGTCGATCTCGTGCTCGACGTCGTGCCGGTGCGCGGCGTAGTACTCGATGTAGTCCCGGATGCCCGCCAGGTCCGCCACCACCCGCCATCGGTCGCTCGTCGGCAGCCCCCAACCGCGCAGTGCCGCGTACGCCTCGGACTGGGCGGCCGGGATGAATCCCTGCCGCGCCCCCAGCCCGTGGACGACCAGTCGCAGCGGCCGGCTCGCCGTGATCCGTGGGTCCTTCTGCCGCAGGCTGCCCGCCGCCGCGTTGCGCGGGTTGGCGAACGGCGGCTTCCCCTGCTCGACCAGCCCCGCGTTCAGGTCGGCGAAGGCGGCCACCGGAAAGTAGATCTCGCCCCGCACCTCCAGCAGCTCGGGAATCTCCCGGACGCCGTCGGCGAGCCGCTCCGGCACCTCCTTCAGGGTGCGTACGTTGGCGGTGACGTCCTCGCCGATCCGGGTGTCGCCCCGGGTGGCCGCCCGGACCAGCCGGCCCCGCTCGTAGACGAGGTTGATCGCCAGCCCGTCGACCTTCAGCTCGCACAGGAAGTCCACCGGACCGCCCGCGTCCCGCTCGATCCGCTCCACCCACCCCGTGAGCTGCTCCGGGGTGAAGGCGTTGTCCAGCGACATCATCCGCTCGATGTGCGGCACGGGGGTGAAGAGCGTCGAGAAGGTACCGCCGACCCGCTGGGTGGGCGACTCCGGGGTACGCAGCGCCGGATAGCGCTCCTCCAGCGCCTCCAGCTCGCGCAGCAGGGCGTCGAACTCGGCGTCGGAGACGATCGGCGCGTCGAGCACGTAGTACCGGTACTGGTGGTCGGTGATCTCGGTGCTCAGCTCGGCGTGCCGGTCCCGTGCCTCGGCGGTCGGCTCCTCGCCGGCCGCCGCCTCCTGCTCGGGACCGACACCCCGCGGGATCGCTTCCTCGGACACCTCGACCTCCTCGACCTCCCCGCAAACCTAACCGCTGTGCAAGGAAGGGCCCCCGTTATCGCTGCCGGTGGTAGAAGAGCCCCCTCCTGACCGGTGGGGCGGGCGGGGGTCAGTTCCAGGCGGCGCCGAGGGTGTGGAGCTGGTCGGCGTACTCGATCCGGTCGGGCCAGCCGGCCGGCCAGGCCGCCATCCCGTACGCCGCGCCGACGAACGCGCCGGCCAGGCAGGCGATCGAGTCAGAGTCGCCGGAGGTGGTGGCGCCGCGGGCCAGCGCCGACACCGGGTCGTCGGAGTGTCGGATCGCGCAGAACAGGGCGGTGGCCAGTGCCTCCTCGGCGATCCAGCCCGCACCGGTGGCCGCGCAGGCGTCGGTGCCGTCGTCCGGCCCGGCCAACGCCGCGTCCAGCGCGTCGAGCACGCCGAGACACTCGTTCCAGCCCCGGGCGATGAAGGTGACCGGGTCGTCGACGCCGGGCCGCTGCCACAGGTCGCCGAGCCAGTCCGCCCGGTAGACGGTGCGCTGCCGCTCGGCCCGGTCACGCAGCAGGCCGGGCAGCTCGGCCAGTGCGGCGCCGTCCCGCAGCACCCGGACCGCGTACGCGGTCAGCTCGCTCGCGGCGAGCCCGGTCGGGTGGCCATGGGTCAGCCCGGCCTGCAACTGGGCGGCTCCGGCCAGCGTCTCCAGGTCGTAGCCCGGGACCAGGCCGACCGGGGTGACCCGCATGTTCGCGCCGCACCCCTTCGAGCCGGCGACCGTCGCCGCCTGCCATGACAGCCCGTCGGCCAACCCGCCGCAGGCGCGCAGGCAGGTCATCCCCGGGGCGCGGTTGTTCTCCGGACTGTGCGCCCAGGCCACGAACCGCTGCCGCAGCAGCGGCTCCAGCACCTCGGGCGTGACCGCCGGGCCGGCGTCGTGCAGCGCCCAGCCGACCGCCAGCCCCAGCTGGGTGTCGTCGGTGACCAGGGCCGGCCGCCCGACCAACTCACGCGGGCCGGCCGGGCCGTATCGCCGCTGGATCTCGTCGACCGGCAGGAACTCGGTCGGTGCGCCGAGCGCGTCACCGTAGGCCAACCCGAACAGCGAACCGGAGGCGCGGGCGGCGGCAGCCGGCGACGCGGACGGGGATACCGCGCCCGGCAAGGGGGGTGGGACGGCGAGTGGATCATGCATGGCCGCCATCCTCCCGGGGCGGGCCCGGCATCGCCACCCCGCCGGTCCGGGCGGTCGGGTCAGTCGTCCCAGCAGAGGCAGAACGGGTGGCCGACCGGGTCGGCGTAGACCCGCCAGCCCTGGCCAGAGCCGGTCAGCCGGGTGGCGCCGAGCGCCAGCACCTTCGCCTCCGCCGCCTCGACGTCGTCGACGGTGACGTCCAGGTGGAACTGCTGGGGGCGGCTCGGGTCGGGCCAGCGCGGCTCCCGCAGGTTGACCGCCTTCTGGAAGGCAAGCCGGGGATGTTGTCCGGGGTCACCGCCGAGCACGACCCAGCCGTCCTCGGCGCTTCGGTCGTCGACGGGCAGCCCGAGCAGCTCGGCATAGAAGCCGGCCAGGGCACGGGGGTCGGGACAGTCGATAACGACGGTACGGAGTCGACCTATCATGCGGACATCCTGCCCCAGGGGTGGGACAGGAAAACCTAGTCCTCGGCGAGTCGGCGGCCGGCGTCCCGGCAGGCGGTGAGGACGGCCCGGGCGTACTCGTGGGTGGCGCCGGCCAGCCCGCAGGCAGGGGTCACCACCACCTGCTCGGCGAGCCGGGCGCGGGGAAAGCCGAGCCGGTCCCAGAGCTGGCGTACCCGATCGGCGACCCCGGCCGACGACGGCCCGCGCCCGCCCTGCGGCGGCAGCGTCGGTGCCGCCCCGGCGAAGAGGCCGAGCCCGGCGTCGATCGCCTCGCCGACCGGGTCGAGCCGGTCCACCAGGGCCAGGTCGAGCGCGACCGCGACCGCACCGGTGGCCCGGACCAGGTCCAGCGGTACGTCCCGGGCACAGCAGTGCAGCACCACCGGCGCGTCGACCGCCGACACCACCGTACGGAGCAGCCCGGTCGCCGTCGCCGGCTCGACCGGCCGGTACGTCCCCAACCCGCTCTCGGTCGGAATCCGCCCGGCCAGTACGGCGGGCAGCGCCGGCTCGTCCAGTTGCAGCAGCACCGTGGCCCGGGGCAGCCGGCGGCGGACCTGCGCCACGTGCGCGCGCAGCCCCTCGGCGAGCGACTCGGTCAGCTCCCGGACCGCGCCCGGGTCGCGGAGCAGCCAGCCGCCGGCCGGCCGCTCGACGTTGGCGGCCAGGGTGAGCGGGCCGGCCGCCTGGACCTTGAAGGTCCCGGTGAACTCGCCGGCCTGCTCCGTCATCTGGTCCAGATCACGTTCCAGCAGGTCGAGGGCGCGGCGCAGGTCCCGGCCCGGACGGCCGGCGATCCGCCACCGGGCGGCGTACAGCTCGACCGGCAGGTCCACCAGCAGCCCGCCGCTGCGGCCCACCAGGTCGGCGCCGGGTCCCCGGGCGGGCAGCTCGGGCAGGTGCGGCAGGGCCAGCTCGCCGAGCACGACCCGCTGGGCCTCGGCGATGTCGGTGCCGGGCATCGAACCGATGCCGGACGCCGCACCGGCCGGCCACGGCCACGCCGCCCCGGTCGCCGCCGTCGGTTCCACCGGTTGCTCGGACTGCCCCTGTCGATCGGTCACCTCGGCAGGTTACTCCCCGGCGCCGGCTCAGCCGGCGGCGCTGATGGTGGCGGAGCCGAGCACGACATCACCGCCCGGGTCGGGCCGGTACGCCACGATCGCCTGTCCGGCCGCCACCCCCCGCACCGGCTCGCGCAGTTCGGCGTGCAGCGCCGTGCCGTCCAGCCGGACCGTCGCCGGCACCACCTGGCCGTGCGCCCGCAACTGCACCTCGCAGTCGAGGGCACCGGCCGGCGCCGGCCCACCGGTCCAGACCGGGCGCTCGGCGGCCACCGTGGACACCTCCAGCGCCTCGGCCGGGCCCACCGTCACGGTGTTGGTCTTCGGGGTGATCGAGAGCACGTACCGGGGCTTTCCGTCCGGGGCCGGTACGCCGAGCGCCAGCCCCTTGCGCTGCCCCACCGTGTAGGCGTAGGCACCGCTGTGCGCGCCGACCACCGCACCGGTCCGGGCGTCGACGATCTCTCCGGGTGCCTCGCCCAGCCGGTCGGCGAGGAACCGCCGGGTGTCGCCGTCGGCGATGAAGCAGATGTCGTGCGAGTCGGGCTTGTCGGCGACCGCCAGGCCACGGCGGGCCGCCTCGGCGCGTACCTGTGCCTTGGTCGAGTCGCCGAGCGGGAAGATCGACCGGTCGAGCTGCTGCCGGGTCAGCACCGCCAGCACGTACGACTGGTCCTTGTCGAGGTCGACGCTGCGCCGGAGCAGCCCGTCCGGACCGAGCCGGGCGTGGTGCCCGGTGACCACCGCGTCGAAGCCGAGCGCCACCGCCCGGTCCAGGACGGCGGCAAACTTGATCTTCTCGTTGCACCGCAGGCAGGGGTTCGGGGTACGCCCCGCCGCGTACTCCGCGACGAAGGTCTGCACCACGTCTTCGTGGAACCGGTCGGCCAGATCCCACACGTAGAACGGGATGCCGAGCACGTCCGCCGCCCGCCGGGCGTCCCGGGAGTCCTCCAGGGTGCAACAGCCCCGGGCGCCGGTCCGGTAGGTCTGCGGATTGCGCGCCAGCGCCAGGTGTACGCCGGTGACGTCGTGTCCGGCCTCCACCGCCCGCGCGGCGGCGACCGCCGAGTCGACCCCGCCGGACATCGCTGCCAGTACCCTCACCGGTCCATCCCCTTCACCCGACGAGCGTAACCGGCCCGCGGCGCCTCAGCTCCGGGCGGACTTCACCGCGCCCGCCCGGCGGGCCCGCTCGACCACTCCGGGCAGCGCGGCGACCAGCGCGTCAACGTCGGCGGCGGTCGAGGTGTGCCCGAGGGAGAAGCGCAGGGACGACCGGGCCCGGTCGTCGTCGGCACCCATCGCCAGCAGCACGTGCGAGGGCTGGGCCACCCCGGCCGAGCAGGCCGACCCGGTCGAGCAGGCGATCCCCTGCGCGTCGAGGAGCATCAGCAGGGCGTCTCCCTCGCATCCGGGGAAGGAGAAGTGCGCGTTGCCGGGCAGCCGGTCGGCCGGATCGCCGTTGTAGAGCGCCTCCGGCACCGCCTGCCGGACCCGGGCCACCAGGTCGTCGCGGAGCGCGGCGACCCGGGCCGCGTACTCCTGCTGGGTCTTGACCGCGACCTCGACCGCGACGGCGAACGCGACGATCCCGGCCGCGTCCAGGGTGCCGGACCGGACGTCCCGCTCCTGCCCGCCGCCGTGCAGCACCGGTGTGCAGGCGACGTCCCGGCCGAGCAGCAGCGCGCCGACTCCGACCGGCCCGCCGAGCTTGTGCCCGCTGAAGGTCAGCGCGGCGACCCCGCTGGCCGCGAAGTCGACGGGTACCTGGCCGACCGCCTGCACCGCGTCGGTGTGGAACGGGATGCCGTACGCGGCGGCCACCTCGGCCAGCGCGGCGACCGGCTGGACCGTGCCCACCTCGTTGTTCGCCCACATGGCGGTGACCAGGGCCACCTCGTCGGCGTGCGCGTCGAGTTCGGCCGCCAGCCGGTCCGGGTCGAGCCGGCCCGCCTGGTCGACCGGCAGCCAGCTCGCGGTCGCCCCGTCGCGGGCGGCCAGCCACTCGATCGAGTCCAGCACCGCGTGGTGCTCGACCGCGCTGGCCACCACCCGGGTACGGCCGGGGCCGGCGGCCCGGCGCGCCCAGAAGATGCCCTTGACCGCGAGGTTGTCGCTCTCGGTCCCGCCCCCGGTGAAGACCACCTCGGACGGCCGGGCGCCGAGGGCGGCGGCGACCCGCTCGCGGGACTCCTCCACCCGGCGCCTGGCCCACCGTCCGGCGGCGTGCAGTGACGACGGGTTGCCGACCTCGCGGGCGGTCGCGACGTACGCCTCCAACGCCTCGTCGAGCATCGGAGTCGTGGCCGCGTGATCAAGGTAAGTCATCAGCATCCAGCCTAGTGCCAGAACCTGGCCCGCCGGCTCGACCACCCGCCCGCGCCCCGGCGGTTACCGCCGTCGGCGGATCTCCTCGGCGGCCTGCGGTACGACCTTGAGCAGGTCACCGACCACACCGAAGTCGGCCAGCTCGAAGATCGGCGCCTCGGCGTCCTTGTTCACCGCGACGATCGTCTTCGAGGTCTGCATGCCGGCCCGGTGCTGGATCGCGCCGGAGATGCCGAGCGCCACGTAGAGCTGCGGTGAGACGGTCTTACCGGTCTGTCCCACCTGGAACTGGTGAGGATAGAAGCCGGAGTCGACCGCCGCCCGGGACGCGCCCACCGCGCCGCCGAGCAGGTCGGCCAGCTCCTCGACCAGCTTGAAGTTGTCGGCGTTGCCGACGCCGCGCCCGCCGGAGACCACCACCGACGCCTCGGTCAGCTCCGGCCGGCTGCCCTTCTGCTCGGCCACCCGGTCGACCACCCGGGCCAGCCTGTCGACCTCGCCGAGCGCGACGTCGAGCTGCTCGACGGTGGGCGTGGCGGCGGCCGGGCTCGGGGTGACCGAGTTCGGCCGCAGGGTCACCAGCGGCAGGCCCCGGGTCACCTTCGAGGTGACGATGGTCGAGCCGGCGAAGACGACCTGGGTGGCGGTGCCGTCGGCGGCCAGCCCGACCACGTCGGTGAGTACGCCGTTGTCCAGTTTGACCGCCAGCCGGGCGGCGATCTCCTTGCCCTCCTGACTGGAGGCGAGCAGCACGGCGGCCGGCTGTACCCGGCGGACCAGCTCGGCCAGCACGGTCGCCTTCGGCGCCACCAGGTAGCCGTCGATCTCCTCGTGCTCGGCCGCGTAGATCTTCTCCGCGCCGTACTCGCCCAGCCGGTCGCCGAGCGCGGCCGCGGCGCCGGGACCGCCGAGCACCACCGCGGCCGGCGTACCCAGCTCGCGGGCGAGGGTGAGCAGTTCGAGGGTCACCTTCTTGACGCCGAACTCGCGAGTCGCCTCGACGACGACGAGAACCTCGGTCATGACTTCTCCTCCTGATTCCCGGTCGCGCTCAGACGAACTTCTCGGTGGCGAGGTACTCGACCAGCTTCGTACCGCCGGTGCCGTCGTCGGTGACCCGCTCGCCGCCGGAGCGCTCCGGGCGGCGGCTGTGTTCGAGCACCGTGCTGGTGGCGCCGGCGAAGCCGACCTCGTCGGCGGCGATGCCCAGGTCGGCCAGGGAGAGCGTCTGCACCGGCTTCTTCTTGGCCGCCATGATGCCCTTGAAGGAGGGGTAGCGCGGCTCGTTGATGGTGTCCCAGACCGAGACCACGGCCGGGGTCGCGGCGGCGACCACCTCGTAGCCCTCCTCGGTCTGCCGTTCCACCGTGAGGTTGCCGCCCTCGACGGTCAGCTTGCGGGCGCCGGTCAGCGCGGCGATGCCGAGCCGCTCGGCCAGCATGTGCGGCATGACCTGCACCCGGCCGTCGGTCGACTCGGCGCCGCAGAGCACCAGGTCGGCACCGAGCTGGCCGAGGGCGGTGGCGAGCACCTTGGAGGTGGCCACCGCGCAGGAGCCGTGCAGGGCGTCGTCGAGCACGTGCACGGCCTTGTCCGGGCCCATCGACAGCGCCTTGCGGATCGACTCGCCGGCCTTCTCCGGGCCCATGGTCAGCACGGTCACCTCGCCGCCGTGCGCCTCCTTGATCCGCAACGCCTCCTCGATGGCGTACTCGTCCATCTCGTTGATGACGTTGTTTGCCGACCCCCGGTCGACGGTGTTGTCGTCACTGCGCAGGTTGCGGTCCGCGCCCGAGTCGGGCACCTGCTTGACGAGTACGACGATGTTCATCGCGCTTCGACGACCCTCCTGTGTATGGCGATCCCCGCCGATCGTGGCGATCTCGATCGTGGCGATCCGGCCGGGTTGCTCGGGAGCAGCCTCCCGTCTCCTTAACGATCGGTCAACCGACGACCGGCCACTCGGAGCCCGAGAGGGTGTGGCGTTCCTAACGGGCAATGTTACCCGCAAGTAGCATAGGGGTCGGGGAACCCCGGGGTGACCCGGCTCACCGTCCCCGGCACCGGATCAGCCGGCCGCGGCCCGGCACCCGGATCAGCCGGCCGCGTCCAACGCCTCCCGCACGCTGGCCAGCACCGCCGTCTCGTTCGGGCTGATCCCGTCGTGCGCCCGGGCCACCTCCTCGGCGGCCCGCAGCACCGCCGAGCGGTAGCTGGCCACCTCGTCGGGGTCCCTCGACCGGAGGATCTCCACCGAGCGGCGCAGCGCGGGCAGCACCGCCGCCGACACCTCGTCCGGCGACCCGGCCGGCAACCGGGGCAGCGCACCGGTGGTGAGCAGCTCCCGGACCAGCCCGGTGGTGCCGGCGAAGGCGTCCGAGGCGGCCAGGCTCTCCCTGAGCATCGCGAACGCGCCCGGTTCGGCGCTCGACACCAGGAAGACCGCGCCGAAAGCGGCCCCCTTCAGGGTGGCCCGCTCCTCCTCGGTCAACGGTCGCGTCACGGGTTCGGAGTGTAGACGTACGGCGTGGTGGTGGTGACCGGGACGAAGCCGAGCCGCTGAAGAATCGGCCGGCTCTCCTCCGAGGCGTCCACCTGCAACAGACTGAAACCCCGGGCGTCGGCCAGCCGGGCCCGGTGGGCCAGCAGCGACCGGTAGATGCCCCGACGGCGCCAGTGCGGCAGCGTCGCCCCGCCCCACAGGGTGGCGAACCGGGTGCCGGAGACGAACCGGACCCAGGCGGCGCTGACCAGCTCGTCGTCGGTCTCGGCCACCACGATGGTCAGCGGCGGCTGGTCCAGCTCCGCACCGGCGGCCAACTCCCGCTCCAGCCCGTCGGCCAGCCAACGCCCGTCGTCGTCACCGCCCCAGACCCGCGCCTTCAGCTCCGCGATCCGGTCCAGGTCCGCCCGGGCGGTCACCTCGCGCAGGCGTACCCCCGCCGGCGGCACCGGCAGCGTCGCCGCCAGCGACGCGACCGGGCCGATCAGCACGGTCTCCCGCTCCTCCGGCACGAAACCGGCGGCCACCAGCCGGTCCGGCAGATCGGCCGGCAGGTCGTGACCGTGCAACTTCCACTCCACCGGCTGGCCGAGCCCGGCGAAGAGGTCCCGCTGCCGTACGATCAACTCGTCCAGCGCGTCCCCGGTCAGTCCGGCCAGGTCGCGGTAGGTCAGAAAGCCGCCCCGGTCCAGCCCCTGGATCCGCAGCAGCGGGCCGTCCCGGTCGACCGTCACACCCGGCGGGACCGGCTCGGGCGGGCGGGCCCGCAACTGGTTGTCGTAGGCCGTGCGCAGCAAATCGGCGTCGATGTCGCTCACCCGCCCAGGTTACGGGCGATGTCCACCCGATAATCTTCGAACGTGTACCAGTCGGTCCGGCGGTGGTTCGACCCGCGCGAGTTGCGGCAGGTCGGCGAGACGCCGGACTACCGCTTCTCGCTCGCCAACGAGCGCACCTTCCTGGCCTGGCTCCGCACCGGCCTGGCGCTGGTCGCCGGCGGGCTCGCCATCGCGCAGTTCCTCCCGCCGCTGCCGGTACCGCACCTGCGGGAGGCGCTCGCCGTGGCACTGCTGCTGCTCGGCGGCGTGGTGGCGGTGCGGGCGGTCGACCACTGGGCGCGTACCGAGCGGGCCATCCGGCTCGGCGAGGAGCTTCCCGCCTCGCGGTTTCCCGCCGTACTCGCCCTGCTGATCGGGCTCGGCGCGGTACTCCTCGTGGTGGCGGTGCTGATCCAGGCCGCCGGAGACCAGTGAGCCCGCGACGGGCCGGGCCGGCGCATCCGCCGCCGCCGGAGCGGGACGCCGGGCTGTCCGGCGAGCGGACCAGGCTGGCCTGGCGGCGCAGCGTACTGACGGTCGGGGTGGTGGCGGTGCTCACCGCCCGGCTGGCCCTGATGAACGGGACGATCGGGGTGCTGGTCACCGCCCTGGCCGGGCTGGGCTGGCTCGGCGTACTGGTGGTGGCCTTTCCGCGCTCCGCCGGCCGCGGCGACCCACCCGGGCCCGCGCTACCGGTGATCGCCCTGGTCACCGTCGGTTTCGCCGCACTCGGCCTGCTGCTGGTCCTGACGTCGGTGCGCTGAGGCGATCGGGTACGTCATCATGGCCAGATGGTCCGCCTCTACGCGCTCCTCGCCATCGGACAGCTCATCCTGGCCGTCTTCGCTCTGATCAGCTGCCTGTCGGCCGAGGACGACGAGATTCGTGCGCTTCCCCGGTTCGCCTGGGTCCTGATAATCCTCTTCTTCCCGCTGGTCGGCTCGATCGCCTGGTTCGTCGCCGGCCGTCCGGTCAGCCCGGAACGGTCGGCCACCGGCAACCGCCCGGCGGGTCGTCGGGACCGCCAGCCCTCGCTGGCCCCCGACGACGATCCGGAGTTCCTCCGTTCTCTGGACGAGAAGCGGTCGAAGCAGGACCGCGAACTGCTCGACCGCTGGGAGCAGGACCTCCGGCGCCGGGAGGAGGATCTGCGCCGCCGCAACAGCCAGCCGCCCCGGGAAGAGGACAAGCCGGACGTCTGAAAGACAAGCCGGACGTCTGACCGGTAGCCGGCGACCGACTGCCGGCGACCGACTGACCCGCGGGACCGCCACCGGATGGTGCGGAGTCCGCCGTTCCGGGGACCTGCGGCCGACAGCGGCCGTAGCATGGCCCAGACCGGTGCCACCACCCCTCGCACCGCTGTTCGGCGCGGCCGCGCCCGGGGCGAAGGACGACAGGCATGACACACGGGGTGGTGACCGGGCCGGCATGGCCAGCGGACGGCTCGCCGGAACCCGACGACCGCCGGCCGGACCGGCCGGGGTGGGTCGAGGGCTCGCCGGCCAGGCTCGGCGGGCTGACCTTCGGACTGGCCCAGGCGGTACTGCTGTTCTGGTGGGCCGCCCGCTATCCCGGCCTGTTCAGCCCGGACTCGCTCGACCACGTCTGGCAGGCCACCACCAGCAACTGGAACACCCACCACCCGGTCAGCTACACCGCACTCGTCTGGTTGTCGGTGCGGCTCACCGGCGGGATCGGCGCGCTGACCCTGGTGCAGACCACCGCCCTGGCGGCCGGCCTGGCGTACGCGGTCACCGGTCTGCGCCGGATCGGGGGGCCGGCCTGGGCCTGGGGCACGGCGGCGCTGGTGGTGGTCGCGCTGCCCCCGGTCGGCACCTTCACGGTCTGCGTCTGGAAGGACGTGCCCTTCGTCGTCTGCCACGTCTTCCTGCTCGGCACGGTGGCCCGGATGCTCGCCACCCGCAGGCCGGAGGTCACCGGTGCGCGGACGCGGACGCCCGGTCGCGGTCCGGAGGCCGGCTGGTCCGGCCGGGCGGACTTCGGTGCCGTCGTCCGGCACGCCGCACCCGCGCCGCGCACGGCCGGACGTCCGACCGGGAACGCCCGGCGGATGTCGTGGGCCCTGCCCGGCATCCTCGCCGCCGAACTGACCCTGAGCTGCCTGTTCCGGCAGAACGGCTTCGTGGTGGCGTCGATCGTCGCGGTGCTGCTGGCCCTGCTGCTGCGCGGGGTGGCTCTCCGGGTCCTGCTGGCCGGGGTGCTGGCCACCACGGTCGGGCTGCTGACCAACTGGACCCTGCTGCCCGCCCTCGGAATACGGGACAGCGAGTCCATCGTGGCCTACGAGGCCTTTCTCGCCGACCTCGCGATCGGGTACGCCGAGCGCCCCGCCGACTTCCCCGCCGCCGATCTTGCCCTGCTGACCCAGGTGGCACCGTTGGCGCACTGGCGCCAGTCGGCGGACTGCTACACCGTCGACTCCACCGTCTATCACCCCGACTTCGACCGTCGGGCCGCGGCGGCGCACCACGACGAACTGCTGTCCGCCTGGTGGCGGCTGGTACGCCGTTCGCCGGAGACTGTGCTTGCCGCCCGGATCTGCCGGAGCTCGATCGCCTGGCGCCCCACCCCGGCCGGCGGGCTACGAGCCAATCCGACCGCCTGGGCACTGCCGGTCTACCTGGAGCGGGATTCGAGGTTCCAGCGGGCCGAGGTGCTGGCCGTAGCGTACAGCCGGCCGCTGGCCGAGCAGGTCAGCGACGTGGCCGACGTGCTCTCCAGTCGGGTCGGCAAGCCCGAGTGGCTGCTCTGGCGCGGCGCGACCTGGGCGTACCTGGCGTACCTGACGGTCGGGCTGCTGGCCTGGCGCCGGCGGGACCGGGCACTGCTGGCGCTGGCCACGCTGAGCCTCGGCAACCAGCTCTCGGTACTGGCCGTCAACAACGCACAGGCCGCCCGCTACATGGCCGCACCATTCGTACTCGGCGTACTGCTGCTGCCGCTGCTCGCCGCCCACCGTCCCGACCGGTCCGGCCCGGACGCCGGGCGGGCCTGGTGGGCCGGCGCCTCGGCCGCTGCCGACCGGGAGCCGCCGCTCCGGGTCACCGACCTGACGGTGGTCGCCGACACCGGTACCGCCGGACCGCCCGACCCGGCACAGCAACTCGACCCGGCACAGCAACCCGACCGGGCGCAGCAACCCGACCGGGCGCCCCAACCCGACCCAACCCACCAACTCGAGCTGCCCGACCGGGCCGACCGCGTCGACACGGCGGACGAGCCCGGGCTCCGGGAACCCCCGATCGGCCCGGCCGAGTGGTGGACCGACCCCGCCGACCGGTCCCGCTGACCGCCGGGCCGGGCCGGGTCAGTTCGGGCCGGGCCAGGCCGGGTCGGTCGGGGTCGGGGTCGGGGTCGGATGAGGTTGGACGAGCGCGGGTAGGCGTCGGCCGGGTCGGGGTCGGGGTCAGGGTCAGGGTCAGGCGAGGTTGGACGAGCGCGGGTAGGCGTCGGCCGGGTCGGTCAGCACGTTGACCAGGTAGGGCACCCCGGCGTCGAACGCCCGCTCCAGCGCCGGGCCCAGGTCGGCCGCCTTCGCGACCGTCTCGCCGGCACCGCCGAGTGCGCTCACCACCTGGTCGTAGCGCAGCTCGGGCTGGAGGTCGGCGGCGACGTCGTAGCCGTACATGCCACGCATCGGGTGCTTCTCCAGGCCCCAGATGCCGTTGTTGCCGACCACGATCACCACCGGCAGCTTCTGCCGGACCAGCGACTCGACGTCCATCAGCGAGAAGCCGGCCGCGCCGTCGCCCATCAGCACGCAGATCTGCCGGTCCGGGTAGCTCACCCGGGCCCCCATCGCGTAGCCCATGCCGGTGCCGAGGCAGCCGTACGGGCCGGGGTCGAGCCAGGTGCCGGGCTGGGCCGGCTCCAGGTAGCGCCCGGCGTACGAGACGAAGTCGCCGCCGTCGCCGATGGTGACCGCGTCGGGGGCGAGCACCCGGCGCAGCTCGCCGTAGACCCGGGCCGGTTTGATCGGGTCGGTCTCGGCCGCCATCGCCGCCGCGTCCCTGGCCCGGGCGGCCTCCTCGGCGGTACGCAGCCCGTCGATCCACGACTCGTGCTCGGTGCGGTCACCGGAGTACTCGGCGAAGGCTGTCAGGGTCAGCCGCAGGTCGCCAGCGGGGCTCACCGCCGGCTCGACGTGCCGGGCCCGCTGGCTCGGCGCGTCCACGACGTGCACCACCCGGGCGTCGCCGAAGTCACCGAAGCCGAGCCGGAAGTCGAGCGGGGTACCGACCACCACGACCAGGTCGGCGCCGGCGAGCGCGGCCCGGCGGGCCTTGGCGAAGCCGAGCGGATGACCGGGCGGCAGGGCGCCCCGCCCCATCCCGTTGGTGAAGACGGGGACCCGGAGCGCCTCGGCGGCGGCCCGCAGCGCCTCGACGGCGTCCCCGGCGTAGACGTGGGAGCCCGCGATGATCACCGGACGTTCGGCCCCGGCGATCAGCCGGACCGCCCGGTCCACCTCGTCCGGGTCCGGCTCGACGGGTGCGATCGCCGGTCCGGTCGGCGGTTCCGCGTCACCGGTGGAGAAGATCACCTCAAGCGGCAGGTCGAGGAAGACCGGGCCCCGGTGCGGGGTCAGCGCCGTGTCGAGCGCCCCGGCGACCGCACCGGGTACGTCGTCGGTCGACAGGACCGTGGCCGCGTGCTTGGTGACCGGGGCGACCAGCGGTACGTGGTCGATCTCCTGGAGACTGCCCGAGCCCCAGCGGAAGGCCGGGGCGCGTCCGCCGAGCACCAGCACCGGGGAGGCGTTGAAGAAGGCACTGGTCAGCCCGGAGATCCCGTTGGTGACCCCGGGACCGGCGGTGAGTACGGCCAGTCCCGGCCGGCGCTGCAACTTGGCCACCGCCTCGGCGGCGAAGACGGCCGACTGCTCGTGCCGGACGTCGTAGATTGGAAAGTCGGTGCGGTGCGCCGCGTCGTAGAGCGGGAAGACGTGGCCGCCGGAGAGGGTGAACATCTCCCGCACGCCGTACGCCCGCAGGGCCGCCAGGGCCAGGTCGCCGCCGTGTCCTTCGATCCGTTCCGTCATCGCCGCTCCCGCCGCTCGTCCGCCGTGGTTCGTGCTCGTCCGCCGTACCCGCCGCTCGCCCACCGGGGTTCGTGCTCCTCGGCGGGGTTCCTGCGAGGTTACCGGCCGGTCGGAAAGCACATGAACAACACTCACCTGTCCCGGACGGCGATCATCGACCGGTGAAGTCGGGGCGGCGCTTCTCGACGAAGGCGGCCATCCCCTCCCGGCGGTCGTCGGTGGCGAAGAGCGCGGCGAAGAGCTGGCTCTCCCAGGCCAGCCCGGAGGCGAGATCCATCTCCAGCCCGCCGTCCACGGCCTGCTTCGCCGCCCGCAGCGCCTGCGCCGGGCCGGTCAGGTACGGCCGGACCAGCGCCACCGCCTCGGCGTAGACCCGGTCGGCCGGAGCCACCCGGTCGGCGAGGCCGATCCGGAGCGCCTCGGCGGCGTCGACCATCCGGCCGGACATGATCAGGTCCTTGGCCCGGGCCGGGCCGACCAGCCGGGCCAGCCGCTGGGTGCCGCCCGCGCCGGGGATGATGCCGAGCTTGATCTCCGGCTGGCCGAGCTTCGCGTCCTCGGCGACCACCCGCCAGTCACAGGCCAGCGCCAGTTCGCAGCCGCCGCCGAGCGCGTACCCGGTGATCGCCGCGACCACCGGCTTCGGGATCCGGGCGAGCGCACCCAGCGCACTGGAGAGATCGGTGGCTCGCTGCGCCATGTCGACGTACGACATGTCGGCCATCTCCTTGATGTCGGCGCCGGCCGCGAAGACCTTCTCCCCGCCGTACACGATGACCGCGCGGACGTCCGGATCGGCGGAGACCGCACTGGCGGCGGCGCGCAACTCCTCCTGAACCTGGGTGTTCAGCGCGTTCATCGGCGGCCGGTCCAGCCGGATCGTGCCGATGCCCTCGTTGGTGTCCACCCGGACCAAGTCGCCCACAGCCCACCTCCACGTCGCAGTCGCGAGGCTCACCCTAACGGGCGTTCGGCCACCCCCGGCAGGTCGGTGTGGATTCGGCGCGGCCCCTGCGGGGTACCGTTCGGGCGATACGCTGAGCACGTCGGAATCGGCCGAGCGGAACGACGATGACCACGTACGGAACGGCGATGACCACTTACTACGACGACCGCACGATACGGATCACCTCGGAGGCGATCCGGGTCGACGGTCGGGCATATCCACTGGTCGAGATCGCCCGGGTCTGGCACGTCCGGGGCGCCCGTTCCTGGGGAACCCTCGCCAACCGGGGCGCGCTGCTGGCCGGGCTCGCCGGCCCGCTGGTCGCCGCCGCGCTCGGCATCCTGATCGCGGTACGCCTGCACACCTCGCCGACCGCCACCATCGCGATCGTCGGCGTCTCGGTGCTGGTCGGGCTGGCCGCCGCCCCGATCGCCGACTACCTGCTCGAACATGTGGACCGCAGCTACGCGCGCGGCGCGCACCGCCTGGAGATCTGGGCGCAGTGCCGTGGGGTGCCGGTCCGGTTGCTGAGCACCGCCGACGCCCTGCGGTTCGGCCAGGTCTACCGGGCGTTGGAACGCGCCGTCGAGCAGGCCGCGACCCCCACCCGCAACCGCTGACCGACGGGAACGCGCTGACCGGCGAAAGCGCCGACTAGCCGTGAACCGTCACGTCGGGTGTCGTACCCGTCTCGTAACGTGCCCGCATGCCCAGTGCAGAACACGAGTCCCCGGTCGCCCTGGCAAAACTCGACCCGAGCCTGGTCGCCTGGCTACTCACGCACGTGTTCAACGTCAAGGTCCCCGACTACCACCACGCCCGCCCATACCCCACCGACGTACGAGTCCTGGTCCCCCGCACCTACCACGCAGACGGCATGCTGCTCTACTGCGACCCCACCGACCAGCCACTCCTCGCCGTCGTACTCGAAATCCAACGCCGCTGGGACGCCACCAAACGACGCACCTGGAAGCTCTACGTCGCCCAACTCGAAGCCGAACTGAACGTCGACGCCGCCCTACTGGTCTACTGCCCCAACCCACGAACCGCCCGCCGCTACCGCAGCCTGTTCGAGTTCGACGGACTGAGCCTGTCACTACGACCGTTGATCTTCACACCCAGCGACGTACCACTGGTCGTGGATGTCGACCTGGCCCGAACCAACCCCGCACTCGCCGTCCTCTCCGCCATCTGCCACGGCCACGACCCCCAGGTCGAAGCCACCTTCCCCGCCCTGATGGCAGCACTTCGCTCAGTCAATCCGAAGACCGCGATCTTGTACTATGACGTAGTACTGGCCGGACTGCCCGCAACAGCCCGGACCCGTTGGGAGGCCTTCATGACCACCACCGCCGGCTACGAATACCGCAGCGAACTACTGCGAGAACTCGCCGCCCGACACGAAGAGCAGGGCGAGGCGCGAGGTGAGGCCCGGGCGATTCTGACCGTGCTCGAAGGGCGCGGCGTGACCGTACCCGCCGAGGCCCGCGAGCAGATCCTCTCCTGCACCGACCTGACCCAACTCGACACCTGGCTACGCCGAGCCGGCAACGCCACCACCGTCGACGACGTCCTCGGCAAATAGCCGCCGCCAGCCGGCGCTGCCAGCTCGCTGGTGGCGAGCGCGGACGCGTCCCGGTCGATCCAGTACCAATTGATCTAAGTTCTTGACCCTCTTCCGCCTGCCCTCCTACTGTTGCGAGCAGGTTTCGTGCTTCGATAGGCCGCTGTGAAGCGGCGTCGATCCCACCCGCAGCGGCGCGAGGAGACACGATGGCGACTTTCCCGTCCGGCCCGGCCATTCCGCCTGCGGCCTCCCGCTCCGCGCGCCACACGCTCGACCGGCGCCGCCTGCTCGGCGGTGCCGCGTATGCGGCCGGTGCGCTGGCCCTGCCCGTGGGGCTGGCCGGCTGTGAGAAGCCGACCGAGGGCGGCAGCGGCGGGACGGTGACCTTCGGCTCCAACTACTCCGACGAGGTGCCGAAGAAGGCGCTCGCCGAGGTGCTCGCCAACTCCGGGCTCGACGTGAAGATCAACACCGTCGACCACAACACCTTCCAGGAGAACATCACCCGCTACCTCCAGGCGACGCCGGACGACGTCTTCAGTTGGTTCTCCGGGTTCCGGATGCAGTACTTCGCCGCCCAGGGGCTGGCCACCGACATCTCCGACATCTGGCAGTCGATCGGCGGCGACTTCTCGGCCGCGATGAAGCAGGCTTCCACCGGTACCGACGGCAAGCAGTACTTCGTGCCGTTCTACTACTACCCGTGGGCGATGTTCTACCGGAAGAGCCTCTTCCAGGAGAAGGGCTACCAGATCCCGAAGACCTGGGACGACCTCAAGGCGCTGGCCGGGAAGATGCGCTCGGACGGGATCGTTCCGATCGCCATGGCCGACAAGGACGGCTGGCCCGCGATGGGCACCTTCGACTACATCAACATGCGCACCAACGGGTACGACTTCCACGTCAGCCTGATGGCCGGCAAGGAGTCCTGGGAGGACAGCCGGGTCAAGCAGGTCTTCACGCTCTGGCGGGAGCTGCTGCCGTTCTGCCAGCCGGGGGCGAACGGGCGGACCTGGCAGGAGGCGGCGCAGTCGCTGGGCCAGAAGCAGACCGGGATGTACCTGCTGGGCATGTTCGTCGGCCAGCAGTTCCAGGGTGAGATCGCGGACGACCTGGACTTCTTCCCGTTCCCGCAGATCGTCGAGGCGCACGGGCAGGACGCGGTCGAGGCGCCGATCGACGGCTTCATGATCTCCAGCAAGGTGAAGAACCTCGACGGGGCGAAGGACCTGCTCCGCTACCTGGCCAGCGCCGAGGCGCAGAACACCTACCTGAAGTCCGACCCGAACAACGTCGCCACGCACAACGGCGCCGACACCAGCGGCTACAGCGCACTGCAGAAGAAGGCGGTGGAGTTGGTCGGCGGTGCGAAGCAGATCTCCCAGTTCCTCGACCGGGACACCCGGCCGGACTTCGCCTCGACGGTGATGATCCCGTCGTTGCAGAGCTTCCTGAACAAGCCGGACGACATCGACGGGCTGTGTAGCCGGATCGAGTCGCAGAAGAAGACCATCTTCGCCTCCTGAGGACTGAGGACAGGTCGCCGGTGACTCCGACCCCGACGGCACCGCCGGACCAGGCTGGGCGGGCTGCGGACGTACCCCGGTCGACGGCCCGGCGTCGACGGCGCCGGATCGGCCGGTTCACACCGCGCGACATCGCGGTGATCGGGCTGCTGCTCGGCCTGCCGCTCCTGCTCGACCTGGTGCTGATCTGGGGTCCGACGCTGGCCTCGATCGGGCTCTCGTTCACCTCGTGGGACGGGCTGACCGAGATCCGGCCGGTCGGGCTGGAGAACTACGTCAACATCGTCAGCAACTATCCGCCGTTCTGGCCGGCGGTCCGACACAACCTGATCTGGCTCGCCTTCCTCGGCCTGGTCGCCACGCCGTTCGGGCTCTTCCTGGCGGTGCTGCTGGACCGGGAGATGCGGTTCACCCGCTTCTACCAGACCGCGTTCTACCTGCCGGTGGTGCTCTCGCTGGCGGTGGTCGGCTTCATCGCCCAGCTCGTCTTCTCCCGCGACTACGGTGCGGCGAACGCGATCCTGGGCCGGACCGACAACCCGGTCGACTGGCTCGGCGACCCGTCGATCAACCTCTGGTCGGTGCTGCTGCTGGTCGGCTGGCGGCACGTCGGATACGTGATGCTGCTCTACCTGGCCGGGTTGAAGGCCGTCGACCCCGGGCTGAAGGAGGCGGCGTCGATCGACGGGGCGAACGAGGTACAGACCTTCTTCCGGGTGGTCTTCCCGACGCTCCGCCCGGTCAACGTGATCGTGCTGGTGATCACCGTCATCGAGGCGCTGCGCGCGTTCGACATCGTCTACGCGATCAACCGGGGGCGCAATGGTCTGGAGCTGCTCTCGGTGCTGGTCACCGACAACATCGTCGGGGAGGCCAGCCGGATCGGGTACGGGTCGGCGATCGCGGTGATCCTGCTG
Organism: Plantactinospora sp. B6F1; assembly: GCF_040120695.1. NCBI lineage: Bacteria > Bacillati > Actinomycetota > Actinomycetes > Micromonosporales > Micromonosporaceae > Plantactinospora > Plantactinospora sp. B6F1. Next base: position 227,101 of record NZ_JBEEAC010000008.1, read on the forward strand.
CTCATCTCCACCGGCTTCATCGCGGTCTACCTGGTGCAGGTCTTCCGGCGGGAGGAGGAGAGGTGAGCAGCGGGGTCGGTGTCGAGGAGCGGGCCACCGGGCGGCGCGGGGCGACGGGGCCGGGCAGCCCGCGTCGGAAGCGGCCGGTGAGCCCATGGCGGTGGGTGATCCGGGTCTTCCTCTGGGCGATGGCGCTGGGCTGGCTGGTGCCGCTGCTGCTGCCGCTCTACGCCTCGCTGCGGCCGTATGCGGAGACCGCCGCCGAGGGATACTTCTCGCTGCCGAAGACACTGAACTTCGACTACTACGTGCAGGCGTGGCAGGGCGGCAACCTGCCGCAGCACTTCCTGAACACGCTGCTGGTGGCCGTGCCGGCGGTGCTGCTGACGCTCTTCTTCGCCTCGTTCGTGGCGTTCCTGATCTCGCGGCGCCGGCTGCCCGGCGGCCGGATGCTGCTGATCCTCTTCACCGCCGGCAACCTGCTGCCGCAGCAGGTGGTGCTGACCCCGCTCTACCTGATGTACACCAAGATTCCGCTGCCCTGGTGGATGAGCTGGCCGTCGGAGCTGGTCTACGACTCGTACTGGGGGATCATCGCGATCCACGTCGCGTTCCAGACCGGGTTCTGCGTCTTCGTGCTGAGCAACTACATGGACACCATCCCGCGCGAGCTGATCGAGGCGGCCACGGTCGACGGGGCCGGGGTGTGGCGGCAGTACTGGCGGGTGGTGCTGCCGCTGGTCCGGCCGGCGCTCGGCGCGCTCGGCACCCTGGAGTTCGCCTGGATCTACAACGACTTCCTCTGGGCGGTGGTGCTGATGTCCACCGGCGACAAACTGCCGGTGACCAGCGCGCTGAACAACCTCCGGTCGGTCTACTTCACCGACTACAACCTGCTGGCCGCCGGGTCGATCCTGGTCGCGCTGCCGACACTGATCGTCTTCTTCGTGTTGCAACGGCAGTTCGTCGCCGGGCTGACGCTGGGTGCCAACAAGGGCTGATCCTCGGCGCCGGCGAGGGCTGATCCTCGGACTGCCGCTCGGGTTGACCCGAATCCGACCGTCTGCGGCGGTGGCGCCGACAGCGGGCGCCGCGCTTTGCTGGAACGGTGACGCTCTATTACCGGGACGACACGGTACGGGTAACCTCCGAGACCATCCACGTCAACGGGCACAGCGTGCCGATCGCCGAGGTGTCCTACCTCTGGCACGCCCGAGGCCGGGGCACCGCCCGGACCAGGGGACGGCTCGCCGGGCGAGGAGTGCTCATCTTCCTGCTCTCGATTCCGCCGCTGGTGGTGATGGTCTGCGTGCTGTCGCTGGCGTACTCGGCCCAGGACCGGGGCGAGTGGAAGCTGGCCGCGATCGTGCTGGCGGTCTGCGTCGTCGGTGCGCTGGCGCTCTTCCCGTTCCTGGAGGTGCCGCTCTACTGGCTCGACCGGTCGTACGAGCGCGGTGCGAAGGTCCAGGAGCTGTGGGTGCAGTACCGGGGTAAGGAGGTGATGCTGCTGCGCAGCTCGGACGCGCTGCGGTTCGGGCAGATCTACCGGGCGATCCAGCGCGCCATCGAGCAGCACAGCCCAGAACGGTGACGGTCAGCCGGCCGGGACCAGGACAGTGCTGCCGGACCAGTCGATGTCCTCCTCGGCGACGACCTGCGCCGGCTCGCCGTCCTCGTCGAGTAGGCCGAGCGAGGCGTAGTAGCGACCGAACCCGTACGCCCCGGCGGTCAGCGTGGCGACCGCCCAGGTCCGGAGATGTTCGGCCAAGGGCTCCGGGCCTCGGTGACCCACGTTGACCTCGACGACACCGAGCAGGTCGTAGCGCTCGTCGCGGGTGCCCGAGCCGACGACCTGGGACAGCGTGAACGCGTGCCGGACCGCCGGCTCCTCGAAGACCCATCTGCCTGTGCTGGACATCGCTCCTCCTTCGTCACTGGTCACCCCGTTCAGCATTGACGAAGATCGCGTTTATATCAAGGGAGTGACAAACAGAAGATGGTCTGCGTAGTATCGACCATCATCCTTGTCGGCAGGAGGAGTCGTGATGAGCGCCGGGTCGTCTGGAGGGTCGTCGAGGTCGCGTCGGGTGAAACCGAGCCCGGTGGAGTCGCCGACGGTGCAGGCGTGGGAGCTGGGCATCCGGTTGCGCGAGCGCCGAGAGGAGCTGGGCATGACCGCTGTCGCGGCCGGTCGGGCCACCGGCATCACCCAGGCGTACGTGTCGGGTGCGGAAGCCGGCAGGGTCAAGCTTCCGGTCGACCGGCTGGCCCAGTTCGTGCAGGTCTACGAAATCGAGCCGAACGAGGCGGCCGAGCTGGAACGGCTCCGGGTCGCCGCCACCGGGCGGGCCTGGTGGCACCAGTACTCGCAACTCTTCCCGGCCGAGTTCCTGCGGTTCCTCGGCTACGAGGCCGGCGCCGATCACATCCGCAGTTACGACAGCGAGCTGTTGCACGGTCTGCTGCAGACCGAGGCGTACGCCCGTGCGGTCATGCGCGGCGGCAACACCTACGTGCGGCTCACCGAGGTCAACCGGCGAATCGCCGCCCGGATGGCCCGGCAGACGCGGTTGACCGGTGACAACCCGATCAGGATCACCACGGTGCTCGGCGAAGGCGTGCTGCGGCAGCAGATCGGTGGGCCAGCCGTGATGCGCGAGCAGCTCCAGCACCTCGCCGCGCTGGTCACCGAGCAACCGGAGCAGGTCCAGATCCGGGTGATGCCCTTCACCGCCGGCGCCTACCCGGCGCTCGGCGGGCCGTTCCAGATCCTCTCCTTTCCCTCGCCCCGGCTACCCGACTTGGTCTGGCAGGAGATCCTGACCTCCAGCGACATCATCGACCAGTCGGCTCGGGTCGCCGACTACGTGATCACCTTCGAGGAGACCCTGGAACGCGCGTTAAGCTCGGACGAGTCGCTGGCACTGATCCGGCGAATCGCCGAGGAGATGACGTGACCCCTACCGAGCAGACTCCCGAGCGGGACTGGTTCAAGTCCACCTACAGCTCCAACAACGCGGCCTGCGTCGAGGTGCGGATCGCAGGCGGGACTGTCGGGGTACGGGACTCGAAGGATTCCGGCGGCCCTGTCCTCGCCTTCGCAGGGCCGGCCTGGGCGCGCTTCGTCGCCGTACTCGGGTCCGCGCCGCGTTGATGTCGTCGCGGCTGCTGCGGCGGCCCCACCGATCATTTTGACGGCAACGGTGACGGCAACCTGGACGACAACCACGCACGATCGGCGTGAGATTGTCAGCCGTTGAGCGCGCGGCGCAGATCCTTCATCAACAGCAGCAGGTGCATCGGGTCGGTCGGGCTGGCCTCGAACTTGGCCAGCCGTAGGTAGAAGTCGCGGGCGGCTTCGCTCTCACAATGGATGAGCACTGCCCGTACGCCGATGACCTCCCCGGCTGTGGCGATCCGCCGCAGAGCGTCGACCACCAGGGCCCGACCCAACCCGACGCCCTGGGCGGATCGGTCGACACCAAGCCGGGTCAGGATCACCACCGGTTGGTAGCGGCCGGCGCCCTGCCTCAGCCGCGGGGAGGCATCGGCCGGAGCAACGCTGCCCGCCGCGAGGGCGTAGTAGCCGGCCACCCGCTGATCAGGGTGGTCGGCGTCCCGCACCACGTACACCCGGGACAACCCCGCCCGATGGGCCTGCAAGGCATGCTCGACCAGCCACACGGACTGCGCCCGCGACCCGCAGTCGAACCCAGCCAGCGCATGCCCGGCCGACAGCGCCTCGGCCGGCGAGAAACGAGAACTCACCGCGCCGCACCGCCGGCCGGCGGGTCAAGCACCGTCGGACCAGTCAACAGCTCGCGCAGCCCGGCGACATCCTGCGCCGGGCCCTGCAACGCCTCATCGAAGACCCGCCAGGCCTGCTCGTCCAGCAGGAACGCCCGCCGGTCGGCAAGCACATCCGCCGCCGCCTCGGTCGCCGCCTTCAACACAAACGTCGACACACTGTCCCCGGCCGCTTCGCTAGCCGCTTCCAGCAACGCCTTCTGCTGCTCATCCAGCCGCAGGTGCAGCCGCTCCGCTTTCGCACTCACCCCCAGAGCGTACGCACAACGTACGCCAGAGGCAAGCTCGATTGACACCACGACCGGCACTACAGAAGCCGACCGAGGCCGGGATGGCCGCCCAGCCACCAGCAGGTGTCGACCAGCGGCTGGCGTGCCCGCTCAGGTGCCGCAGGCTGACGCGGGTCGGGGTCTGTCAAGTTAACGGCTGATCTTGGTTGTTGAGGTGGTCAGTCGTTGGCCGGGGTGAGCCGGCCATCGAAGGCGAGCTGGAAGGCGTTCAACGGTGCCTTCCAGCGCATGGTCCACCGCCGG